>JBGCFZ010000021.1:0-7104 GCA_045110355.1 Lewinella sp.
AGAATGATCGTCATGGTCAAAGCTTCAGCCTACGGCGGCGGGGCACTACCCGTTGCCCGTGCCCTTGCTGCTGCCGGAGCGGATTACCTGGCCGTTGCCTACCCCGACGAAGGACGGGCGCTGCGGGAAGGGGGTGTGAAATTGCCTGTCATGGTCCTGAACGCCGAACCGGGTACCTTCTCCCGGTGCGCTGCGGATGACTTGGAACCCGTCGTGCATCAGGTCAGCGCACTACGCCGGGCAAAGGCACATGGCCTGAAAGTCCACTTGGAACTGGATACCGGGATGGCTCGCCTGGGGTTTCAAACGGATGGATTAGACGACTTATTAGCAGCACTAAATCAGGTAGATTATACCAAGACCATCGCTTCCGTATTTACCCACCTGGCGGCCGCTGAAGATCCGGCACACGATGAGTTTACCCGGCAGCAACTTACGGATTTTGATGAAGCGTATGCCCGGATTTCAGCAATAATCGGCACGTTGCCCCCACGACATGTCCTCAATTCTAACGGGATATCCCGCTTTCCTGAGCATGCTTACGAAATGGTGAGACTGGGGATTGGCCTGTACGGAATAGGAGACGCTACCCGCAGCGAGGAGTTGCGCCCTGCCTTCCAGCTGTTAACGCATATTACCCGAGTATATGACCGACCCGCCGGCGACAGTGTAGGCTATGGTCGAAAGGGGAAGCTTCATCGGCCCAGCCGAATTGCCGTACTGCCACTTGGGTATGCAGATGGGTTGCCCCGCCTGGCGGGAGAAGGTAAATTCTCTGTCCGGATCGGGGCGTATCTGGCTCCCGTCGTAGGTACTGTATGTATGGACATGACGACCATCGACGTAACGGACTTGCCCAAGCACATCGCTGCCGGCACGGAAGTGGTCATTTTCGGCCCGAACCATTCCATCGAGTTGTTGGCCCATGCTGCCAGCACAATCCCTTACGAGATACTTACGGGTATCGGGAGTAGGGTGCATCGTATTTACTCGCAGGATTAGTACGGTGATATAAATTTGTCTCGACTTATTAAAGTCATTCGTCGATATTAACCATTAGTTTTGGCGGCAGGTGGTAACTTGATCGTGGATTAAAGTCATCGTTGAAGTTTTCAGCCAAAGTGGCTTAATCCTATACATTACACACTCCTTCATCAAACTAAATACACCAAAATGTCGGATTTTTTCCTACGCTCAAAACACTGGCTGCTCTTTATCCCAATTGCACTACCTACAATTTTGAGTTACGTCGTTCAGGGGTTTTACATGGCCGAATTTCAGGAATGGTCAGCAGAAATGCAGGTAAATGGTCCCCCTGCGGACTTTGTTCCGCCGAACCTTTACGATTATTCCATCTACCTCTATGGCTACATTCTGGTGATGCTGATTGGAGGACTGACGCAGCTGGGCTGGTTGTGGACAATGGGCAACGATCTTCATGACCGAGTAGCCGAAGGCTTTAACCTGAGACCAAAGACTTTTCAGATTACAATTGCCATTTCCGGACTGTTCCTGCTGGTGGTTGCCTTTGGTTTACACCAAACATTCACCTGGATAGCAGACTCTTTGCCCGGATGGGTCGAGAACGGGCCCCCTGAAGATGAAGGTGGAATGGAACTCATGAAAACAGCTCTGACCTACTTTGCTGGCTTTATGTTTTTCGGCCTTATTACTTTTGGTTGTCAGATATACAATGTCATTTACGTAGGCAAAACCCTAAAATCAATCGAGCTTGGCCGTCCGGCCAAAGGTGGTGAATTTGCTGGCTATGCTATTCTGTCTTACCTGCTGATCATCGGCATCTGGATCATGCAGCCAAAAGTGAATCGCCTGATGGAGACTGGGCAAATGGAAGAACCCCGGGAAGGAGTTTGGTAGGTCGGAAGTTGCAAGTTTCAGGTTGCAAGTTGTAGGACTCTCTTTGTACTAAAATGGAGCGGTAACCAGTTAGTAACTTTGGTTGTTGAACCTGCAACCTGCAACCTGTAACTTGCGACCTGAAACCTCCCACTATGATCCACCTAGGAATAATTGAAGACGAACCCATCATGCTCGCCAGCGTCGAGGAATGCTTTGAAGCCAGCCGAGACGTAGTGGTAGAGATGGCGGCGACCAGCGTGGAAGACTTTCTTGCGGGCGTACCTTCAAACAGTCCGTTGAATACCCTTTTGTTGGACATTATGCTGCCCGGTATGAATGGCATCGTAGGGATTCCACGCTTACTTGACCGCTGGCCGGAGTTGGACATCATCATGCTGACCAACTCAGACGACTCCGATAACATCTTCCGGGCCTTGCAGGCCGGCGCATTCGGCTACATCTCCAAGAAAAGAATGAACCCTAACATCATCAGAGATGCGGTGTATACCGTTCACCGGGGCGGCTCGTATATGAGCCCGAGTATTGCCCGACAGGTGGTGGCTTATCACAATCAGCAGCGCATCAAGCGCAGCTCCGATCCAACGACCCAGCTTACTGCGCGTCAGTTGGACATCGTGCAGGGATTGGTTGATAACCTCAGTTACCGGGAAATTGGCGAACGACTTGATATCAGTATCGAGACGGTCCGCGACCACATCAAGAACATTTACCGAAAGCTTCGGGTGAATTCTAAGATGGAGGTGGTACAGAAGAAGATTAAGGGGGAGATTTAGGGGGCAGGATTCAGTACTCAGGATTCAGGGTTCAGTATTTAGGGATCAGGATTCAGTACTCAGGAATCAGTATTTAGTACTCAGGTGCTTGCATGGTTTCGGCGTACTAAGCCCTAATGTCTACACGCTCTCCTGATTCCTGACCGCTGATTCCTGCTCCCTGATGACTAACCCCTGAATGCTGACCCCTGACCTCTGAATCCTGATGACTAATCCCTGATCCCTAAAGACTCTTATGCGCCTTAATCGCCTCCGTCAACCGAGGCAGCACATCAAAGAGGTCGCCGACAACACCGTAATCGGCGGCCTTGAAGAAGGGCGCTTCGGGGTCTTTGTTGACCACAACTATGGTCTTGGAGCTGTTGACACCGGCAAGGTGCTGAATGGCACCGGAGATGCCAGCGGCAATGTATAGGTTGGGGCGAATGGCAACGCCGGTTTGACCAACGTGCTCGTGGTGAGGGCGCCAGTGTACGTCAGCCACCGGGCGGCTACAGGCAGTGGTTGCTCCCAGTACATCCGCCAGGTCGGTGATCACGCCCCAGTTTTCAGGCCCTTTCAGTCCCCGGCCGCCAGAGACGACGAGTTCGGCTTCGGGAAGCGGCGTTATGCCTTCGGCACGTTTGGTCTCCAATACTTTTACCTTGGCTGCTGGTAGATCGACGCTTAGTGCTTCAACTTCAACCGCATTGCCAGTTTCTTCGACGGGGATGGAATTGCCAGATAAGCTGATGACTTTATATTCCGTCAGGATCTCGACGTCGGCAAATGCTTTGCCGGAGAATACAGCCTTACGTACGGTGAGCTTATCACCGCTTACTACGGGAAGGCTGTTCACCCCAGGCGCCGAGCCGGCATCAAGACGAGCGGCAAGACGACCGGTAATGTTCTTTCCGGTGCTGTTGTGAGAAAGTACGATGACCTTAGCATCAAGGGCTTTAGCAGCACCGGCTATGGCTGCTGCGTACACCCCGCTGTCAAATCCGTTGCTAACGGCGACATTGTAGACTTTGGCGGCACCAAATCGTCCCAGGTCACCAGCGTTTTCTACCTCACCAAGGGTAAGGACAACACAAGTGGTTCCCAATGCCGTTGCCGTTTTGGCACCGTAGGTTACTACTTCGTGAGCAGCTTTTTTGAATTTTCCGTTGGTAGCTTCCGCGAATACAAGAACCATGGAGTAGTATTTTGGTCCGTTGGTCTATTGGGCTGTCAGCCGATATGACCATTAGAGGATTAGTTAATTTTGAGAGAAGGAGCGTTCTTTAAAGCGATGCTTTTTAGATCACTTTAGCCTCCTCGTGGAGTAGTCGTACGAGTTCCGTCATGTCTTCCGGATCTACCAGTTTTACCGCGCTTTTTGCGGGAGGTAACTCGTAGCTCGAGATGCTGGTCGTTGAACTTGCCGCTACGGGCTCTACTACGTTTAGCGGTTTGCGCTTGGCCATCATGATGCCCCGCATGTTCGGGATGCGCTGTTCGGCCATGCCTTTGGCCGCACTGAGGGCGAGCGGTGTACTTACTTCCACTACCTCAACACCACCTTCGATGTCGCGAGTGACGGTGGCGGTAGTACCATTCATTTCTAAGTGACTGGCTTCACCGATGTAGGCCATATCTAGCAGCTCTGCGACCATAGCCCCTACTTCAGAACCATTGTAGTCAATGGTTTCCTTTCCAAAAAAGATCAAGTCATACCCTGCGGCCTGGGCCGCAATTTGCTTGGCAATATAAAGGCTGCCACCGCCGTCGGCGTTCACCCGGATGGCGTCATCGGCACCAATGGCGAGACCTTTGCGAATAACGGCGTCATTCTCTGCTGGTCCGACGTTAAGGATGGTAACGGAACCTCCAGAAGCTTCCTTTAGTTCAAGGGCACGCACCAGGGCGTACCACTCGTCGTAGGGATTCATAATGTAGTTGACCCCACTACGGTCAAGTTCGGAATTGTCAGCCGTTAGCTGAATCTTGGTGGTGGTTTCCGGCGTCTTGCTGACGCAGACAAGCATTTTCATAGGCTTGGATCGTTTTAAGCTGGTCTGAGGGTGCGCGGTCGCAGGTGCAAGGTAAAGTTGTCATGAGCAAAAACAGATCATAAACTTTGCTTGCACCATCCGCTAAGGATCGCAAATATACTACTGATATGGCGCCCTGGAAAAGACTTTAGCGAATTTTCGCTAGATTGATTTTGTGTTGCCTTGCCGTTAAGCGGAAAAGCCACAAACAATCGATGAAATCTTTATTCAGAATTACCGGGCAACTGCCTCATTTGGAGGCGATCTGAAGAAGTTCAGGCTGCATTTTCCCGATCCATTCTTACTTCGAAGGATTTTAAGCGGAGTGCCTGATTTTCGGCAACAGCATTGAGTACCTTGAGTTCTTCATTGAGCTGTTCTTTTCTGGTCGGATCTTCCCCGAAAAAGCGTCGCTTTCGGTTGATGTCCAGAATACGCTGAACGGTTTCGTTCAACGCAATTTTGGTTTTCAGATAACGGTACTTGATGTTTCTCCTGGTACTCATAAGCTCTTGGGTCTTTTTTGTAAACTACAATTGACGACAAAAAACTACTCGTCGCCCGTATTTAAGGCCTCTCTCAAAAATCACTTTAACTACGACTGAAACTACGGAATTATTGTCGGAATTGCAAGGATTAGCTTTATTCAATTCAGCGCCTCCACGATTTGATCACAGTTCTACCCAAAGAACCTTTTGTCTCGCCTTATGGTTGGCTTGGAATGTTCGTTATGATGAAAATCTGACGTTTCCCAACGAACTGTACTAGCCCCTAAAAGGATTCCGGGCTGTCCATGCGGATGCTGTATACACCGCCGGCGTGAAAACAGGAATCAGCCGGTTCAGCCAGCCATAGCGGGCTTTGATGAATACAGCAAAGTCTGTTGCTTCCGCGCCCAGGGAACTTTTGATCTCTAATGCTGTCCGACCGTAGTCAATGGAGGAAAAGCCACCGCTGATGGCGTCATCCAACAAGTCGAATAACATGTTGTGATAGAGGTGATGGCTTTGTTTGTAGGCTTCTTCGAGACCCAGGAAGTGGGCATGGTAAACTTTTCCATTAGGGATGGCGGAAGTGAAGCCAATAAGTGTACCCGTTTCGTTGAAATAGCCATGAAGGCAGGAGTCTTCTCTTACCATTACGCCATTGGTGCTTTCGGAGTAGCCTCCCTGGTAAACGGAAAGTAGCGCCTGTAGCTTGTCTTTTTCCCGGCAGGATTGGGCTAACCAGGGGAAATAATCTGGTTGCAGGTCGGTGGCGTTGAAGTCGGCACCCTTGCTGATTTGTTGATAGAGCTCATAAAGCCGGTCCTGAAAGTCGATCACTTCTCTTACCGATAAGCGCCGACGCGTAATGCCTTCGAGCTTGCCTCTGGCCCTGCGGTAACGAACGCGGTATTTACTGGTCAGGCTGGCAAGGTAGTCTTCGGTAGTATGCCACTCGGCGCGCAGGTTCATCGTCATAGCCGGGTCAACGGGTAGCAGGTAGTGGCCATGAGCTTGTAACTCGCGGGTAGCGGGGTGGAGGGTGGGATACAAGTCTTTGAGTAAGAAGGCCAGGTACCCAGACCGACAGCGCATCAGCGTTTCGGCAACGGCAGGTAAAAGTTCGGCTGCTTCGGAGGCGGCGAGGCGGTGTAGACCGTCTTGACAAAACGGACCAGTGGTGAGAAACTGGCCCAGGCAAAGCACTTTAAACGAGAAGGGGCTAAGTAACCACCGACGTAGGTCGAAAGAGGAAGTCGTGCCTTTTACCTCGTCACTGACATGATCCGCTGCCCGGAAGGTAAAGGTCTGCGCCGTAAGTAGTATCCGCTGGCCGTTCAGGGTATTCTCCAGTAGAATGGCTTCGGTATTCAGGCCCTGTGGACGGTCTGCCAGAAATGATAACAGTTCTCCGTTGAGCCAAAAGTCGTCGCTGCGATTAGCAGACGGCCAACCAGCCTTAATTTCTTCTGAGGTGCTAAAGCAAACAAGTTGCCAGTGCTCGTGCCCTTTAACCTCAACTACCGGGGTCGTGGAAGTTTCGTTACTGTAAGGGCAACAAAGTGGAAGAAAGGCTAGTGGCATAATACAGTTCAGACGGTGATGACCGATTTATGTAACGTGTGAACCTTAAAATAGATGGGAAGTTTGTTGATAAATTCAAAGACCTCCTCTATTTTCCTTGCTCCTCAGGGGGCCATTACCTTGTACCTGCGACCGCGCCCCAAAAAACATCAAAGAGGTGTTGTTGCTGTTACAAAGTAGTTGAGGGCTAGAGTGCTTGTAAACGCTGATGATCTTAAGTTAAGGGGTGTGTATACCAGATTGCAGGTTCGTCTGTAAAAGCGAGTTATTTTAATCGGCGGTAGCCGACACGAGCGCTAGCGAGCATCGGCACAGCTCGTTAGAGCTTTATAGCACAGGCCTGGTTGCGCTTCGCGGCTGCCTTCG
>JBGCFZ010000022.1:0-30336 GCA_045110355.1 Lewinella sp.
GAAGTCAACCGTCAGTTCTTCCAGGCTACTCAGGTTGTAAGCATCAGAGGTTAAGACAGAGGTGTTGGTGTTGTCGCGTAGGTAAACAGAACGGATACCTTCGATCGGACGGGTTCTGCTGCGTACACAGTCAGAGCCACCATCGTTCCAGTTGCCGTAGCCTGATTCGAAGTTATCGGTAGCGAAGGTAATGTCGGTACAGCCACCGCCGCCACAGGGGGCACAGTTGCTACCACCACAGTCGACGCCGGTTTCGTCGCCGTTCTGGACACCGTCGTCACAAGTAGGAGGCGTTACACACGGGGAACAGCTGCTTCCGCCACAGTCAACTCCAGTTTCGTCGCCATTCTGGACGCCGTCGTCACAAGTAGGACCTGAGCCGCCGCCAACACAGAAGTTGGTCGTTTCGACGCTGGTGAACTGTCCTCCGGAAATGGAAACACCGGAGCCGGAGAGGCTGTAAGAACCATTGCCATACTGGCAGCAGATGCCGTCGCCGTAACTGTCGTTGATGGTAAAGTCGTAACAGCCGTCAGGAAGACAGAATGTTTCAGTAATCGTGGTATTGTTGGCGTAAGGGCCACCACTTGCTACCGTACCGCCTGCACCGGTAACCGTCCAGGTAGTTTCGCTACCGTAGTTGTCGGTAATCAAGGTAAAGTTGACCTCGTTGTCCGAACAACCAGAAGAACAAGGTGCACAGGAACTGCCACCGCAGTCGACACCGGTCTCATCACCGTTCTGAAGACCATCGGTACAAGTTGGTGCAGCAGCCGTTCCACAACCGTTACTGTTGCCCAGGCTTGCCCGCGAGCTGGCGAGGGTTGCCTTCATGCGGGTCTTTTGGTCATTGGTAAAGATGTTCATACAGGCATCATCGGAGTAATCCATGTAGTTCTGAACCATATCAGTGGTACCACAGCTAACGTGACCAATATTACAGCCAACATTACTGGCATCACTGTCGGGGGTATCGTTGACAAAATCGCTGGCACCACAACCACCATCGCCCCAGATGTGGCGCAGGTTGAGGTAGTGCCCAACTTCGTGCGTAGCCGTACGGCCGAGGTTGAATGGCGCAGTAGCTGTTCCTATGGTACCGACGTAGGCATAGTCACACACAATGCCGTCTGTATTAGCCGGGCCACCGGGGAACTGGGCATAGCCGAGAAGGCCACCCGCCAGGTCACAGACCCAGAAGTTCATGTAATCAGCCGCAGGCCAGGCATTGGAACCGCCACTGGAAGCAAATTTTACCGGATTGCCACTATTGCTAAAGCTGGTCTGAGAAGTAGACTGGCGGATAACACCGTCGGTAGCATTGCCATTAGGATCTACGCTGGCAAGACAGAATTCGATCTCGGTGTCGGCACCAAGTCCGGGCCAGGCATTGTCGACGTCGCTGTTCAGGCGGCGAAAATCAGCATTGAGGACATCCAGCTGGCTCTGAATCTGGGCCATCGAGATGTTTTCGGTACTGTTGTTATACACAATGTGAAAAACAACGGGTATCGTAGTGAGGGCCTTGTTTCCGGCTTCCGCGCGGAAGTTACGGGTGAAGGTTTCGAGTTGATCCATCCGATCAAGTAGTCCAGGATCGGCCTGGAGTTGTTCTTCGAGGACTTCCATCGTACCACAATCTCTTTGGGCAGAGAGGCTAAAGGAAGTTAACAAGAGTAGGATCACGAGAGAAGAAAAGTGTGTAAAAAGACGCATATAATAATTTGTGATTAAGGGTATGCCCCAGAACGCTGAAGAAGCTTGCAAACAAAAAATTTCCATCTCCCTTCTGTGCAGAGAAGGGCAGTGGACAGACAACAAAGGATAGAAAAAATTTGGTTTGGCAGGTGGCTCCGGTTGGTTAGGTTCCGGGCTATACGTGTTATTGAATTTATTGCCCGCCAAAGCTAGCGAATTTTCGCAATCTTACAAACTATTGCAACAGTTATGTTGATAATTATTGTTTGCACAAGACATATATTGGATATTCGTTGTAAATCAGAATTATTTTTTGATTAGCTCTTTTTTTGCCTTTTTATTGCTATTTATCCGGGCGCGGCCGCAGGTGCAAAAGACGGTTTATGGATAAGTGGGACCATGCAAATAACAAATTGCACATCTACAACATGCCTTGCACCTGCGGCCGCGCAAAAAAAAGCGAACTTCCACCAACCGAACTCGACTTTCACTCCTTTAGGAGACATGCTTAAATTCCTTCCCCTGCTTATCCTGTTATTATGTTGTGCCTGTGAAGGCAAAACGGCGGCCCGAAAAGCGGCCCGCGGTCCGAACTTTGTCCCAGACCCCAACCACCTGTTTTTCAAGAATACCCGGGCAAGGCATTACAGTGCAGAGGAAATCACTAACCGAGCCACCATTTACCGACACGATGGCCTCCAGCAATCAGCAGCTAACCTGCGTCCTGTTTTGATCGATAATTGGCTACAAGACCGGGCCATCATTCGTTTTGAACTGGCCCAGGATTTACCCGCGTGGACCCTGGCGGCGAGGTCAAAAAACGGGACCGAGCAAAGTCTCCCCTTCTCTACCCCACCGGCAAACAAAGAATTAGTGGCCTTAATGGCGGCGCTTCAAAGCGCTGATGAAATATTTCTCTATTCTCAGGCCGACACCATTATGCCTGCTTTCCCAGATGACGCAAGCCGTAAGCACGCCCAAACCGTCATAAAAGATTACCTCACCCTGGTGGACCACTAATTCCCCGTATTCTCCCTACATTTAGCCAGGAAAAAGAGCAACCCTCCGGTTATTTCATTTACTTTTTCTTTACGATACCTCCTGCCATGCCCACCATTGATACTTCCACCACCCTACCGCCTGCCGGACACGAAAGCTGGTTAGCTGGCATGGAAACCGACCAACCCGATGCCGATCTGGCCGCAGCACTGGTTGCCTTAGCGGAGCCCGCCGGCATTACTTTGCGGCAGCCCACTTCCTGGGATGCTGGTGCTTACGTAGAATCCGGCGAAAACAAAGACATCAATACGTACGCGCGTGAAGAACTTGCCGCCGGTGCAGATGCTTTGCTTTTCCGCCTTTACCAACAGCCCGACGTTGAAGACATTGCCATCATCCTGAAGGACATCCCCCTGGCCAACGTATCTCTACACTGCTCCCTCCGCTACCCGGGTCAGGACCCCGCAGAGCTCTTCCGCGACCTCGTCCGTTACCTGCGTAAAGAAGGGCTTGATTTGACGACCATCTCAGGATCCGTCGATTTTGACCCCTTGCTTGACTGGTCAGAGCCTCCCTTCCCTCCCCTGGTACGCCTGCTGTTTTTCGTCTCTCGCTGGATGCCCGCGTTTCGGGTATTGCAGGTAAACGCAGCAGGATTTAACAATGGCATCAGCGAAGCAGACTCCGAACTGGCCCTCGCCCTTGCCAAGGGAGTTGAATACCTGAAGCAAATAAAAGACAAGGGCTACTCCATTGCGTTGGCGAACCAGCACCTGAAATTTGCTTTTACCGTGGGGACGTCTTTTCATGGAGACGTGGCCAAACTCCGGGCCTTCCGCATCCTGTGGGCAAAGGTGCTTGAGTCCCTGGGCATCGAAAATCCGCCAGCAGCTAACGTTTCTGCCCATACAGACATCACCACAATGCAGCAGGACGAAACAGAAAACAAAATTGCCCTCCAGCTACAGGCCAAAGCCGCTAGCCTTGGCGGTGCAGACCTCCTATTTCTTGCTCCCGCCGAAGGGATGCACCAGGCAGCTACCGACGCCGGTCGCCTCCTGTCTCGCCAGACAATGATGGAAGCACGCAACGCTAATGCCCCCGGCAACCTGGTGGAAGTTGACGAAGTATACCTCGAAGATCTTACCGTTGGCCTCGTCAAAGCCGCCTGGTTGCGCTATAAGCACATTGAAGACCAGGGGGGATTTGCCAATGCCGTTGAACTGTAACTTTATGCGCAAACTCTACCCCCCCGTGTTCTCGTTTTTCCTGATACTCCTCCTAACGACTTGCGGGCAGGAACCAGTAGCCAGTACCACATCCACCTCTTCCATGCAAAGAATATCCAGTAAAGCCTGGGGCCAAAGTCCCGACGGGGCAGCTACCCTTTACACCCTGACCAATAGCAAAGGCAACAGCTTGTCCGTATCAGATTACGGTGGTATCATCACGTCGATTAAAATTGACGACGTGGAAATGGTCATCGGCTTTGACGAGTTGGATGGTTACCTAGCGCCCAACCCCTATTATGGCGCGCTCATCGGCCGCTATGGCAATCGTATTGCCGGGGGTAAGTTTAGCATTGGAGAAGAGGACTACACTTTAGCTACCAATAATGGTCCTAACTCGCTACATGGCGGGATCAAAGGATTTGACAAGCACGTTTGGAAAGTTGATACAAGCTTGGGTGACAATGGGGCGAGTGTTATCCTCAGCCACGTCAGCCCCGACGGCGACGAGGGGTTCCCCGGCCGCCTGAGCGTAAGTTGTAAATACGAATGGACCGACGACAACGAGCTTCGCCTTACCTACACAGCCACCACCGATAAAACGACCGTCGTTAACCTGACGAATCATACCTACTTCAACATTTCCGGGAGTGGCACCATCAGAGAACAATTGCTCCAACTTGATGCCGACCAATACACGCCAGTTGACGAGACGCTGATTCCGTTGGGCGCATTAGCACCCGTTGCCGGAACACCGTTTGACTTTACCGAAGCCAAACCTATCGGACAGGACATTGCGGCGGATCATCCACAAATTGCGCTCGCCAGCGGCTATGACCACAATTGGGCGATTAATGGCCACACCGGAGCGTTACGCGAGTTTGCCACCATTACGGACCCAGCCTCTGGCCGTCAGTTAATCTGTTACACCACCGAGCCGGGCGTCCAGATTTTTACCGCAAATTTCAAGCCGGGCCTATTTTCTGGACGTGACCACACACCATTACCGGTGCAAGGTGCCATCTGTCTGGAAACACAACACTTCCCGGACTCGCCCAACCAGGAAGCTTTTACCACTCCCCTGCTTGAGCCTGGCGACACTTATCGTACAACTACCGTGTATCGATTTGAGTAAGGGAGTATTGGTCTATTGGTGCTATTGGTCTATTAGTGCTATTGGCCGTTAAACGACCCGTTATGCTCGCTTCTACTAAACAAATCATCATTTATGGCGCCTTCGGCTTATTACTTGGCGCAAAGATCGTTGAGGTCCTGCTGGCTGGCGGAGCCGGATTACTTGACTGGTGGCTCCTGATTATCGGACTTGCCGCAGCCATAATTCATTACTTGCCCGAGCAAAAAGATGTCGCAAACCAATCGCCCCGGGAACAACGCTACTACGAGCAGGAGCCTGAGCAGGACGCCCTGGTGCTCCGTGATCCTACCGACGCTGAACGAAGCGACTACGCTCCCCGCAACCCTGAGCGCCTTGAGCAGCGAGTGGCCCGGAGGTAGCCCGCAAATCATCGTGGTTGATGGTGGTAGTACCGACGGCACGCCTGAACTGGCCCGGCGGCTAGGGGTAACGGTGATGACTTCGGGGCCGGGCAGAGCCCGGCAACTAAACGCCGGGGCCGCGATTGCTGACGGCAGCTGGTTGTATTTTCTTCACGCTGATACCGTACCGCCGTCTACCCTCCCCCTGCACCTGCGCGCCGCCGCCCAAAAAGGTCTTCCGGCGTGCTTTTCCGTATGCTTCGACCGACAATCAGAAAGCTGGTGGCTCCGCCTTTTTAGCCGCCTGAGCAAATTCGATGTCGATGCCTTTCGTTTTGGGGATCAGTCGCTGTTCGTCCACCGGCAACATTTCAAAGCCGTCGGCGGCTATCGGGAAGAATTTCTATTACTGGAAGGGCATGATATCGTCGTCCGGCTGAGAAAGCATGTTGGTAATTTCAGCTTAATGGACCAAGCCGTCATCACCTCTTCCCGTCGCTATTTTGCGTACGGCATCCTCTCCACTCAGTTGATTTTCCTATTAATATTCACTTGCTTTAAGCTGGGCGTCGGTCAACCAACTTTACTGAAATTGTATCACCGGGCATTTGCAGATCAAGACGGGACGTAAGTGGGGACAGACCGGAAATCTCCGGTTTCCGTCCATTCCAGCATCAAATAGGCTGGTGGTAGTTTTACCTGCTCGAAGTCATCGGCCGTTGGCTTAATGAAGAAACTCGTTGGTGGGCAAAGATGCACCTGCAGGTTGCCGTGTTCCACCGTTCGGGAGGTATGAAAATGGCCGCAAAAAACTCGCCGTCGGCGGCCGTCGGACGTAAGAATTTGCAAAAGATCTTCAGTTTCCCGCAGCGGATATTTCACGTCCATGAACCGTACGCCCATCGGGACGGGAGGATGGTGCATGACGATAGCCGCCCGGGGGTAAGCCGCAATCGCCTGGCGCAACCAGGTAAGTTGATCCTTATCGACCACTCCGTGAGCTGAATCGATGAATAAAAAATCGAGATCATTAACGCGTACCAAGCCTTTTACGGGCTCGTCATTATGGCCTTCGAGGTAAAAGGCATTGCGTAGCATCCCCCGATCGTCGTGATTGCCGGGGGTGATGTAATAAGGTTTCTCCAGCCCATCGAGCAGGGGCCTGAGTTGGTGATAAATTCCCTGTTCAGGGTCTTGAGCACAGAAATCTCCCGTAAGGAAATAGGCGTCCGGATCATTCTCTGAGGCATGATCGAGCACACTTTGCAGGCGTGCATTCACATCTATTCCCATCAGCATATTGCCGGGAGGGAGAAGGTGAAGATCAGTGATTTGGGCTATTCTAGTGTGCACGATTCAAGGGGATAACGCGGGTAAAATACGATATGGTGTCGGGAAAATACGGATTCAACGCAAAGGGATGTTTTGAATCGGTACATTTTTCAGGCGCGGACGCAGGTGCAGGGGAAGAAATTTAGTAGCAAACGTTCGGGTAACGAAGTTAGCGCGCCCTGGCTTACCATCATAAATTTCATTCTTAAGCTGCCATGATCATGGATCATCGCTGAACTAGCCCCCCGTTCCAGTCGTTCACACACCTGAACGCAAGCCAGACAATGCCAACCTCACCGACGTCTACTACTGATCATTCTCCAGTCTTAGAGACCGATCTTCCGCATCTTTCGGGTAAAGTCCCTCATCCCCAACCAGATGATCTCCGTGGCAACATCGAGAACTTTATTGGCATGGCTCAGGTCCCCGTAGGCCTGGCGGGACCAATGTTGCTACAGGGCACCCATGCCCGGGGGAAATTCAAGATTCCACTGGCCACCACCGAAGGGGCCTTGGTCGCTTCCTATTCGCGGGGCATGAAGGCCATCACCCTGAGTGGAGGGGCGAAGGCTGAAGTGTTGGACGAAGGCGTGCAACGGGCGCCCTATTTTAAGTTTGAAGACCTTGCTTCCGCCAGCCGCTTCGCTGCTTGGGTATTGGCCAATACGGAGGCCTTTTGCCAAATCACGTCAAAAGCAAGCAAGTATGCTGCCTTCAAACAAGTGAAACCCATTATTGAAGGCAACAGCGTAACGCTCGTCTTCGAGTTTTCCACGGGGGATGCCGCCGGACAAAATATGGTGACCATCTGTACCAGCCACATCTGCCGTTACATCCTCCAGACCTGCGAAGAAGCTGTCGTTCAGTTCTACATCGAATCCAATGCTTCGGGCGATAAAAAAGCCAACTTCCAAAGCTTCCAGCACGTGCGGGGGCGTAAGGTGGCAATAGAAGTGGTCCTTCCCAGAGAAGTTGTTGTTTCCGTGCTGAAATCTACGCCAGAGGCCATGGAGCGCTTTGGCCGCGCAGCGGCCTACGGCTCGCTAAAATCCGGCACCCTGGGCGTTCAGGCGCATTGCGCCAACGGCCTCGCCGCCCTGTTCATCGCTTGCGGGCAAGACGCAGCCTGCGTAGCCGAAGCAGCTGTAGGCATCATCCGCCTGGAGACAACCGAAGAAGGCAATCTTTATGCTTCGGGCACCTTCCCCAACCTCATCGTTGGAAGTGTTGGCGGAGGGACCCGCCTGGGCACCCAACGTGAATGCCTCGAAATAATGGATTGTTACGGGGCGGGCAACGCCCGCAAGCTGGCCGAGATTACTGCAGGGGTTTGTTTGGCGGGGGAGCTGTCTATTTTGGCGGCTTTGGCGGAGGGGCATTTTGTGCAGGCGCATGAATCGTTAGGCCGCAGGCCTGACTTGTAGACGTTCGCTGCGCTCACTCGATAGACGCGCTTCGCGCTTATATAGATTGATCGATTGATAGACACGTGCTTTGCACTTAGTAGATTAATAGCGCTGCCGCACTTCTCTGCTCGCTTCGCTCGGAAAGATTCTCGGTTCTCGATTTTGGAGGCTCGATTCTTGAGGGGCTACCGCAAGTGTATGCTCGCTTCGCTCGTCCGGGCTAAAGCCTTGGGAATGAAAAAGGTTCCGCACAAGTGTAGCAAGCTCTCCCTGGCGGTAGCACTATAAATCTATGGAGGCCGAAGGCCATCTATCAATCTATAAAGGCCGCGCAGCGGCCGTCTAATAATCGGCGCAGCGCGCCGATCAAGGTCGCAGGACACACTCCACCACCCGATCATCCAGCCCCACGCAAAACTCCAGCATCATCTGCCGGCCATCGTAGAAATAGACGTGGGCCAGGCCGTTGCTGAAGGGGCGGATGGCATAGATGTCTTTGTGGGTACGCTCGGTGAAGTTGATCCGGTGGTGAAGGTTCCTGGCTTCATTAACGATGTACCAGCGTCGGTTGCGCTTGCAGGGTTTGTTGCCTTGTGCATCCCGTCCCTGGCAGGATTCGTAGCGCCCGTAGGATTCCGTACGGTAAATGCCGATGGGGTTGACGGTGGACTGGTAAGCTGGATTCGGATAATTGCTTCCAGCTCCATTGGGCCCACTTCCGTTTCCATAGATCACGGGCGCGCGGGCAGCCGGCTCGTCTGCCAGTCCCCTTGTGGGGTCGAGGTAGGACCGCCCTCCCCGACGAGCCGATTCTTCGTTAAAGGTGATGGGCTGCGCATCGCTGACCCGGTCGGTCAGTTCCGGGCTGGTCAGGTAAAGGCCAAGCACCCAGGTCAGGGCAGCTACCATGATGAATAATCCTACCCAGGTGAAGGTGGAGATCGTTTCTTCTGGCGGGTCCTCCCCTTCGGCAGCTGCCGCTGCCGGCACCAGCGGCCGGAATGCCGCCAGGGCAGCGTTTTTTTTCCGTTCAGCAATCCGGAAGGCCGCGTCTTCGATCTCCTCCGACACGATGGGCCACAACGCCTTCTTGCGGGCATCGCCGTAAAAGACCTTCCCCGGCTCTGCGGGCAATGATATGGCGTTTAACCTGGTCACCCAATTGGGAGAGACCAGCGGTGGTTCCAGGTGAAGCACCAGGACTTCTTTCCCATAATCGTTGCTGGCCAGCTCTATCCAGGGGCGCTCGTGCTTCAGGATGTATTCGTTACCAACGTACGACTGGGTATCCAGCACAATGACCAAATCGGCCTTTTGCATGCCGATGGCCACCTCCGCATCATACCGGTTATGCGCCAGTGTACGATCATAAAAATGACGCAACTCAAAGGCCTTCTTCCGGGTATGCTCCACGTTAAGCGCCGCAAGAATGTCAATCACCTGGTTGATGCCACCAGCATCCCCCACCTCCCGAAAGGAGACGAATACGTTGACTATGGGAAGGGTTTCATCAGACATGGTATGCGGGCCTGAACTTGTGCGCTTAAGCTCTTGGCCACGTTGAAATTAAGGCTTTTTCCGGTATTTGTCTCCAGGCGCTTCCCCAGCCAGGATCATCTCTAGGGCGCTGGCCAACCTCCGCTCCTTAGTCTCTACCCGCTTAGCGGAAGAAATATGCTCGCAAAACTCCCGCTGTTTGTAAGGTGCGAAGGCCACAAATAAGGCCGCCAGTGCCGGGTCATCATCTAGTTTTGCCTGCATTTCTGGCGGCACCACCGTCTCCGGAGAAGGTCCGACGGTGAACTCGAAGCCGTCCTTTTGGTTTTGAACGGCTTCTTCGACAAATTCGCGGAGCAATTCTACGTCAACAGATGCACTATTTTCAAATCGCAACTGGCGCTGCCCCACCGTTTTTTCAGGGCTGGCATTGACCAATAATTGATGAGGATCTGATAATAAAGCGCCGTGTGTAAACCAAACGCCAAGGTAGCTTTTAGCATAAAACAGCGTAGCCACGTTTTTCTTCCCGTAGCCGTATACCGGCATGTTCCATTTGATGTTTTCTTCCATGTCGGTGCTCAGCAACACTTCGCGCATGGCTTCCAGGCCGTGGCGGTAGTGCTCGGGGGCGTGGGCTATGAAGTCTTGGGGGGAGGTGGGCTTGTACATAGTCAAGGAGTCAAGGAGTCAAGGTAAATTAGCGAGTTTTTTTTGGCAAAATTTCGAACACTTCTTTTTGTAAAAATCGCAAAATATTCCCGGTAATCGAGCGGAGCGAGCATCCTTGTGCGGCAGCACTATTTGACTACTTGACTATCTGACTCCCTGACTAAACCTCCGCGCCCAACCAGACCTCGCACCCCTCCGTACAATTCTGGCAGATGTCGATCTCGGAACGTCCTTTGAGGAGTTTGGTCCGGAAGTCGTCGTAGGCAGCGCTTTCCCAAACCTGGTTGAGGTTTTCTTCCTTAACGTCGCCCAGGCGGTGGGTGACGTCTTTATCGAAACAGCAGGGGGCTACCAAGCCGTCCCAGGTAATGACGCAGCTGTGCCAGAGCTTCCAGCAATGGTTCTGCATTTTATTCTTCTGGCCGTAGGTACCATCTTCTTTTTTGTAGTAGCGGGCGTATTTCTCGTCGGTGGGCATCAATGGGTTACCGTTTTCGTAGTCGTAGAGCTGAGCCGTTTTGAACTTTACTTCATCGATACCGATTTCGTCGGCCAGGCGGACGACGTCCTCCATCTGGTGCTCGTTGGGCTTAACGACCAGGAACTGGAAAATCAGATGTGGCGTAGGGCTGTTGAGCTCTTCCTTCCACTTTACCAGGTTTCGGGCGCCCTGGAGGACTGACTCCAGCTTACCGGCTTTGCGGTACTGCTCATAGACTTCCTGCGTCGTACCGTCAACGGAGATGATGAGGCGATCGAGCCCGCTTTCGATGGTCCGTTTGGCGTTAGCGTCGTTGAGGAAGTGGCCGTTGGTGGAGGTGATGGTGTATACGCCCCGATCAGAAGCATCCTTAACCATATCCAGAAAATCAGGATTGATGTAAGGCTCGCCCTGAAAGTAAAAGATGAGGTAGAGCAGCTGGTCGGCGATGTCATCCATCGTCCGGGTGAAGAAATTGGCTTTCAGGTTACCGGTGGGCCGGGTAAACTGGCGCAGTCCGCTGGGACATTCCGGGCAACGCAGGTTACAGGCGGTGGTGGGTTCAAAAGACACGGTAAAGGGCTTACCCCATACTACCGGGCGCTGCAGCCAACGGGTGGCGTAGTAGCTGGCCGTTACCTTCACGGCGTTGACGACGCGGCGGGGGGTGAGTTTGCGGAGAAAGTTTAGCGTGTCTTTGGGGTATAGCTTTGCCATAAGGGCAAAGATAGTCTTGTAGTTTGGAAGACTGCCGCATGGGGGAGTTGCTTTTACCCCTCCCCTGCTCTTTGTCCTTTATTTTGCACCTGCGGCCGCGCCTGAAGATTTCGCTGCTATACCTAAGTCAAAGTGGTTTGGGTATATTACCTGAAAGCCAGGGTAATTTTGTCCCCTTCTACCATGTTACGAACATCTTCCCGGAAGTCCGGGTAGGCAGCAGGCGGCACCAAATCTTTCTTGATTTGTAATTTCCGATACACTTCAAGTCCGCCATCTTTAGCCTCAAATTTGAGCTCGTAGCTCAAGTATTCATTTTCAATTTTGCGACCTTCAGGAATTTCAACCAACTTTTTACCCTCAGGCGTATTGACCATCACCGTTTGCTCATAAAGTTCAGCGGTAAAAAGTTGCCACAGATCAATAGGGAGCTTTCGCGTTTCGGTCGCTACCCAAGCCGGGCTTTCCAAGACATCACTCAGTTTAATCTCATAAAGCTTCATTCCGCCAATACTGGTCTCCACGTCTTCAGCACGGTAGCCGTAGGTGTAAGTCATGATCGGTGAAAGGTTATTCAAACTCTCATCAAATTCCACTTTAGTCAACGAAATCCGTGGGTAGCGGCCGCTCAACGATTCCAGCATGGTTTTCTCCCGGTTAGTTGGGCTGTCTTGCTCATAGCTGTACCGGAGATTACTGGCCACGCTGTTCTCCCGGCGATTACGAAACTCGAACAACATATCTTTTCCCTCAAAGGTGACTTCGCCTTCCCGGAAAACAGCATTTACCCCTCTGGTAGGTGGGTTGATCAGGCCAGCTCCCCCCGCAAATTTTTCTCCTTTGCGTGGGATAACGACTGCGAAGGAATTATTGACCGACATGTCTCCCGTTCCAAACGGTAAGTTTTCATCGGTCAGTTCTACAAAGTAGTCTTTACCTCCAAGGCCAACCTTGGCGATACAATGGTTAAATCCGGTGCCCGGCAGGGCCAGGTCGGTGCGTGCCTGGTCGCGCGTACTTACCAGCACCAGGTTAGCATTAATGCCCCGTAAATCACACATGGCCACAAACAAAGAACTAACGTCCTTGCAATCTCCCTGCCCGGTAGTCAACGTTTTCGCAGCGGTTTGAGGGATATAATTCGACTGCAAAAACGGTACGGATATGTAACGGATATTACTGACGATGTATTCGTAAATCAACTCTACCTGCGCACGTTCATCCAGGTCCTCCTTGTCCTTGAACAACGCTGCAACTTCTTTTTTCACATAGTCGTCAGGCCGGATTTTAGCGTAGGTTAGTTCGCCGTACCAATCCGCAATAAAGCTCCAATCTGCAATATTAGAAACACGGACCTGAGTGAGGACGTCATCATACGCCGGCATGGTGTTTTCAGACACGACCCCAGGCTGGTCCTCACTTTTCCAGGTATACAGGGTACGGCCGTCCAATTTCGATTCGGTAGCGACCATACTTTCTAACTTCGGACCAGTTATCTCGGTACGGAATTTAGTGTCTTCCGGCACCAACAGGCGATAAGCCGAATGCACTATGGGATAAGACAGTTGCATCGGGTGGGAATTCCAAAACTTACTGCTCAGCCGGCCGTACTTAAAGTCCTTAATCCGGTAAGAAAGGTAAAGTGCATCGCCTACCTCCAGGCCATCAAAAACAATGTCTTTACCATTCCGGGAAGCCTCGTGCCTGCTGCCATCCGGAGATAATACTTCTACTTTTTCAACCACTCCCTTCTGCTGTCCGTACAGCCCGATACTATATTCTTTCCAACGCTCAATACCCTCAGGTTTGAGGATTTTAATAAGTAAGGTCGTCCGCATTTCGCTGGCTCCGCCAGGGTAAACTACCTGATCGACATCATAGTTAAGGACGACGCTGTTGTCATTAGGGTAATCCTCAATGCCGGGGGCAGAAGCATAGTTGGCGTAATAGTCCGTTTCGGGTAATACACTGAAGGCCGTAGCGTTCCCCGTTGTCAGGTCACGTAGGGCATCACGGCTGTCATAATCATAAGGATTTAGGGCAATAGCTTTACGGTAAGCGGCTTTAGCCTTTTCCTCCATTTTACCGTCTACATAAATACTACCGATAGATTGGTAAAAGCTGCTTGAGTAAGGGGCAATCTTCACGGCCTCGTCCAGCATTACCTGGGCTTTTTTCAGGTTGCCTTTTTGTTGATATAGCCGTGCCAGCCGAGAATAGTAATTCACCCCTAGCGGTTGCCGATCTAAAAAAGATTTTAGAATAGCTTCCACCTTGTCAGTATTACCAGCATTATAATACAGGGAGATAAGCTCCTCCTGAACGTTGCTTCGGTAGTGCCGCTTGGAATAGTCTTCCAGAATTTTGATGGCTTCTTCAGGGTTCTTCCGCAACTGGGAGGCCACCTTGGATTTTCCAACCATCATGTCTGCATCTTCAGGGAATTTTTTCACCCCTTCGTCAATCAGCGCAATCATTCCTTCTAACTCTTCACGTTTTCCTGCCAGACTAATGTCTTTCAGGAGGGTGAATTGAGATTCGCCATAAAGCTCTTTGTAGCGGATCAATAGTTGCTCGTAGGTCTTCCAGTCGGATACCGCCTCTGCCTCATCGAATCGTTCGTGGAAAGCCGTCATGCTTTCGGGTGCCTTCTGCTTGATGTATTGCTTAAGCGTGGAAGCTCCCCTGTCATCATCTAGCTGGCTAAGTACAACGGCCAATTCTCCCATCTGGACAATGCTTTCTGGGTGTTTCTCGAGGTTTTGCAACAACAACCCACGTGTTTCTTCCAGAAACCCGTTGAGTAGGTAGAATTGTGAGAGGGCTGCGTACTCCGCAATATTGGCGTTGCCGCTATTGATGATTTTCTCAAAGTAAGCAACGGTAGGGTTTTCAATAATTTTCGGGGTCCAGGCCCCACCCTTAGGGTAGGTGGTGTATTCGTCGCTGAATGCCAGGTCCTCCATTATCTTTCCTTGCTTATCAGTAATACGGAGCATGAAGTTGGCCCCTGTTTTATCCGTTGCTCCGTTTTGCACCAAAATACGGTTATTACCGGCTTTAAGTGGCGCGGTAAAAACGTAAGTATCAAGATGGTTGTCTCTTTCGGTTGCTTCCGAAAACATCAATACATCGTTGACCCAAACCTTGACGGAGCCACTTGTGCCAAGGCGCATTGTCACTTCCCGGTCGTCGGGGCTCGTACAGAACGTCTGCGCATACAAGTTAGAATTTTGGGTAACCAGATGATTGCCAAAATAGAGCCAGCGGTTCATGGGTAGGTGACGAACTGAGAACCAACGAATTTCCGCCCCCAATTTATTGGTAAAGGTGGCTTTAGGCCCAGGGTTGGCCAGCACTCCAAAGTCCCGGTCAAAGCCGCTCTCTGAAATATTCTCAAAATGGCCAAGGATTTGCCAGGCTTCCGTCATTCCGAGTTTCGCAAAATGCTCACGTGCTTTTTCCGGCTCATTCTTAAGAGAGTAATGCGTCCCCAAGCTGTAGTTGGCCAGGGCCGCCAGCCGGGTGTAGTCATTTTCAAGCAATGACTCCATCATTTTGATTTGGCCAGCACTCAACTCCATATTATTGGAACTCCATACTGCATCCACATAAGCATTACGGCGAGTGGCATCCTTTTCCAACTGGTAAAACTTGACGAAGTAATCAATCGCACTCGATCTATTGTCCAAGTTGGCTTCAACGAAGGAGAGTGCCAGTGCGGCATCGGCAGCGTCGGCACCTTTCAGCGCTTTAATAAAGAAGGATTTTGCCTCAATGGAATTATTTTCTGCCATTAAATCATATCCTGGCTGCAGGCCGGATTGAGCGACAAGAAAACACGGTAGCAATAGGGTAAAAGGAAATAAACAATAATACATTAATAGGGGATTTTTATTCGTGCGCTTAAGGTACATCACCAATAGGGAATAATAAATTAATTAAGGACTTACTCAATAGGTATGCCTGCTTTCAACACCATTAAAACCTCTCGAAGTGCCGAAATGTTTGCACTAGGATCCCCTGTAACAACCACCAAGTCCGCCAGCAAGCCCGCCTTAATCCGTCCCCGGTCCGGCAATTCAAAAACATCAGCGTTGCCAGCGGTAACCGACCGAAGGACCGCCAGCGGTTCCATACCATAATCGACCATCATTTCCAGTTCACGGGCATTGTCGCCGTGGGAGAAAACACCAACGTCGCCTCCTGCGGCAATGATGACGCCAACTTCCAGCGCCAGCGCAAAGGATTTCCGTTTATTGACGATCCGTTCTGTATCCGGACTAACGCCCTTTTTCCAGCCCTTGTATTGCTCAATCGCATCACCGGCGGCCAGGGTCGGGCACAGCGCAACGCCGTATTTCTTCATCAGTTCAAAAACTTCGCGGGTACCCCCGTCGCCGTGCTCAATGGTGGCAACGCCCGCCATGACCGCACGGCGCATGCCTTCGGCCGTAGCGGCGTGAGCAACCACCTGTCGGCCGCTGCTGTTGGCAATCTCCACCACCAACTCTAATTCGCGCTGCGTGTAGGTCGGCATGGCCATTTTGTTGGCACCCCAGCGGTAGTCGGCGTAGACTTTGAGGACGTCGGCACCCCGTCCGATTTGGTCGCGTACAACGCGGGTGAGCTCATCAAGTCCGTCGGCCGTTTCCGCGCCGAGGGGTACGGTGACGTGGTCGGCAAAGCCTTTCGGGCCGTAGCTCCCGGTGGTCACCATCGCCTTTCCGGCCACGATCATGCGTGGGCCCTGGATGATGCCTTTTTCGATGGTTTCCTTCAGGCCAACGTCGACGTAGCCTGCCCCTTCGGAGCCGAGATCACGGACGGTCGTGAAGCCAGCCCGGACCGTCTTTTCTGCGTGGAGCCCGCCACGGATGGCACGTTCGGCGTAAGATTCTTTGAGCACCTGATCGTTCCATCCAGTTTCGTTATATGGGTGCAGCAACAAGTGGCTATGGCCTTCGATCATGCCAGGAAGGAGGGTGCCTTCCGGGTAGTCAAGCGTAGTGCAACCCGTAGGGACGTCCATGTTTTTCTCTAGGTCAAAAGCAGCGATTTGATCATTCAGTACCAGGACGACTTTTCCTTCGTGGAATTTTTCGCCATCAAAAACGCGGGCGGGGCGGATCAGGGTGCAATCCTGGCCCAGTAAAGGAATAAGGGAGGAAAGGAAGAAAAGAAGGAAGACCAATGATGGAAGGACCGAGCCTTTCCTTTCCCCCTTTATCCCTTTCTCCTTTTTTTCGGGGGCGGGGCCGCAGGATGCAGGCAAAGTGGTAAGGAGCAAGGAGGGGCGAGGTTGAAGCGCAGGCATGAGCAATCAGTATTGGTTAGTTGATGGAAAACGATCTGCATGATACAAAAAGGTGCCGGACCTCCAGGTTCGGTTTTTCCTCACCTGACCTGGAGGTCCGGCGCCTTTAACCTTCCCTTGCACCTGCGGCCGCGCCCTTGGTAATGCGAAAAAAAATCACCTTGAGTGGTAGGGTAAACCCAAGATTAGGGATTATAACCTGGGAGAGAACGCCTGTCCGGTCGCCCTCGAGTTTGCATAAACAGTCGTCAGACGCTAAATTTACCTGGCACTTAGGTAGTTTCTATACTACCCAAAGTGACGTAAACTAATCCGCACGATCGTTGACGATCGGACTTCTCCCCCAGTTGTTTTCACCTTACTTACCTAACGCAATCATTGCTTTATGGGAAAATCTTTATTGGCCCCTACCCTCATGGGCCTCGCCCCTTACGCCGGAGAATGGACCGCCACGCAGGCGGCACATTTGCTTCGCCGAACAGGTTTCGGTCTGATTCCGGAAGAACTGGAACAACTGACGGGCATGGAGCTGGCCGCCGCCGTCGACCTTTTACTCGAAGACCGACCACTCCCCGACGGCCCGATCAATTATAACTTCTTACTGGACCCTAATGTCCCGTTGGGAGCGTCCTGGGACGGCCAGCCCATGCTGGCTGGCGTGAACGTTAACCAGTACCGCAATCAATCATTGCGCTCCTGGATCGTCGATAACATCCGCAAAGAACGCCTCTCGGTACGCGAGCGGATGGCGGAGTTTTGGGCCAACCACTTCGCCATTGCCGGCGGCGGACAACCCCAGGTTCGGCTTGATTACCACATGCTGCTGGAAGAATTCGCCCTGGGCAATTTCCGGGAACTGATGAAACGCATCACCATCGATAAAGCGATGTTGGTTTTCCTCAACGGCAACCAGAATGCAGCCAACTCCCCGAATGAGAATTACGCCCGGGAAGTACTTGAGCTGTTCACTGTCGGCAAAGGACCGCAGATCGCCGAAGGCGATTACACCAACTACACCGAAGAAGACGTTCGTGCCCTGGCCCGGGCCCTTACCGGCTGGCGTACGCGCAATTTGTACAGTACGGCACCGGGTGCCTTCCCCGAAGTTTATTTCCAGGCCAACCGCCACGATACTACCGACAAGCAGCTTAGCTACCACTTCAATAATGACATCATCTCCAACGGAGACGAACAGGAGTACAAGCAGGTCATCGACCGGATCTTCCAGCAACCGGCGGTCGCCAGGTACATTTGTCGTAAGCTCTACCGCCACTTTGTCTACTACAAAGTCTCCGAACGGGAAGAAAACGAGATCGTCGAAGCAATGGCTCAAATTCTTGAGGACAACGACTTTGAAATTAAGCCCGTCCTTCGCGCCCTCTTCATGAGTCAGCACTTTTACGATACGGACAACCAGGGGCCGATGATCAAGAACCCCTTCCAATTAGTAGCCGGACTACTACGGACCTTCAACCACGACTACCAAATCAACGATTTCACGCTGGAGCAAGAGCGTCGGATGCTCGTTTATTACTACTACCGTGCGGCACTGATGGACATGGATTATTTTGACCCACCCTCCGTGGCCGGGTGGGAAGCCTACTACCAGGCACCGGGTTATTCCCGGATATGGATCAACAGTAGCACGCTGCAGGAGCGCACTCGTTTCACCCAAACCATGACCAGCACCAATGGCTTCGGCCTTGGTGACGGTGTACGGGCCAAGTATGATTACCTGGGATGGATAAAACAGATCCCCTCCGCCACCGACCCCAATAAACTTATTGCCGGCATAATAGAGCGGTTGTTACCAAGACCGCTGTCTGACGGTCAGTTAGCTAATCTGAAAGAAGCCTTGATTCCAGGTTTGCCGGATTTTGAATGGACGGTAGAGTACGGAGAACATATTGCCAACCCCAATGACGACGACCTGGCCGCCAGCGTAGAGGCTAAACTCCGCGACCTGTTCCGCGCCGTCTTCAGTCTTGCCGAATTCCAACTCGTTTAAATCATCTACCCTCGCGGGAGCCTGCGCTCCCGGGAAGGTGCAATTCATAAAAAATGAATCGCCGAAATTTCCTTCGCACGGGTGGTGCTTTAAGCCTCCCACTAATTACTGCTACCCCACTAAGTGCTCATCTGGCACGAACCCTCCGGACGATGGTCGACCCCGACTCCGACCGTGTCCTCGTCCTAGTTCAACTTAACGGTGGCAACGACGGGCTGAGTACCCTCGTACCCATCGACCAGTTTGACAGCCTGATGCGGGTCCGTCAAAACCTCATGGTTCCGCAAAACGACCTGCTGGGGATCGATAACAACCTCGCTTTCCACCCATCTGCGGCGGGGATGCACCAGCTCTATCAGGACGGAAAAATGACCGCCATCCAGGGCGTAGCTTACCCGGATCAGAACAGGTCTCACTTCCGTTCTACCGACATATGGACGTCGGCCTCCGACGCTACGGAAGTAGTGACGAGTGGCTGGCTGGGCCGCAATTACGAGGCCGACTTCCCGGAATTCCCCACTGGCTTTCCTAACGAAGATCGTCCTCATCCCTTCGCGATTGCCATCGGCAATCAGGTTAGTCAGACTTGCCAGGGCATCGGTGCCAACTACAGTATGGCCATTACCGACCCCTTCAATTTGCTGACGCTGGCCGGGGGAGATGATACCCCTTTACCAGAAGATCCTTATGGAGATGAACTCGGGTTTCTCCGCACCAGTATCGTACAGGCCAACGCCTACGGTGAAGTGGTGCAGGAACTGGCCGAAGCAGGCCAGAGCCTGGTCGATTATCCAGACAATCGTTTCGCAGCCCAACTGAAAAACGTCGCTTACATGATCAGTGGTGGGTTACAGACCAGCGTCTACATCGTTAACCTTGGTGGATTTGATACGCACGCCAACCAAGTCGTTGTCGGAGATGCCTCCACCGGCGTCTATGCTAACCTGATGCAAACGCTTGGTGATGCGCTGGCCGCTTTCCAGAGCGACCTTGAGGCGCAGGGACTCGAAAAACGCGTCCTTTCCATGACCTTCTCTGAGTTTGGCCGCCGCATCCGGTCCAACGCCGGTTTTGGATCAGACCACGGTACGGCCGCTCCGATGTTCCTCATGGGCAGTTGCGTAAAGGCCGGAGTGCTCGGAGAAAATCCAGAGATCGGGGAAGACGTTGCGGTCAATGAAGGCGTACCGCTACAATATGACTTCCGCGATATTTACGGCACGGTCTTCGAAGACTGGTTCAAGCTGGAGCCCGATCAGGTCCGGACGGTGCTTGGCCACGACTATGTTCACTTGCCCATCCTCGAGGGTTGTTTCCCGGTTAGTACCGACGATGAGGCGATTAAGGATTTACAGGTCAGGCTTTGGCCCAACCCTACCGCCAATGTGGCTCGCATCAGTTTTGACATTGACGCCGGACGTACCGAACTTACCGTGAGTGACGTCTCCGGTCGCCTGCTGCAAACAGTGTTCAGCAGGACGCTGGCTGGTGGAGAACACCAGTTTGAGATTGACCTCAGTCGGTATCCAAGTGGTGCTTACCTCGTCCGCCTGCAAGCTGGCGTGGCGGTGGCAAGCCGGCGGTTGGTGAAGAGTGAATAAGAGAATTAGTGAAGGCGACCACTAGTGCTCTCCTTCACTAATTCTACTATTTCCAATTCTTTGGCTTTTCCGTACCGAAAGCACCACGGCATAGCTATGAATCAACTTAAGCACGGAACGGAATTGAGGTGAAATATGAGACTCATCCGTCCGCAAGTCATGCCAGAAATAGCGAAGTATTTTATCTGGTTGTCGGCTGTCAGCCGGGTGATCCCAGGTTTCTGGTATTACTTCCTCGGAATTGACGTGGTATACCTTCCAGAATTGGCGCTCTCTGGGCGCACCGTCTTTTGAGTTCGCGGGGCAAATAACCTCCAGGGTCCCGATTCTGGCATGGACACTTGCCTGACCTATCCCGGTAACGTTCCTTAAGTGCCGTAAAGCCGCAGCTTCTAAGTTTTCCGTGCTTTCCGCCGGTCCTAATGGAAGTTGAAAATCTTCCAGGGGAGGCGGATTGAGAAATGCCAGTAATTGAGTGGCAGCATTATGCTCCCGAAGCAGGCAAGGGACAACTTTGACCGTGGTAATCATGTGGTGGTTTTTTTCGTGGTAAAGGCATGAAAGACACCCGGCCACTTGTACCAAGCCTACCGGGCTTGTAACATAAGACTGACTAACAGACTGTTGCAATAGGATTAACCAAGATTGTTGGAGTTTGAACGGTTTGTTTTCCCGGCCGGTGTTTTGTCTTTGTTGTTTACACAATTGTTGTAGACTTCATAGGGCATTTCCTTTCTGGGCGGGGACGCAGGTGCAGGGAACGGTGGAAAAGCACTGGGCGCAACTACATCGGAATCACTCCTCTATCCTCCGCTTATTACTTATCGAAGAAAATACCCTCAAAGTTGGATTTACTGTAGGATAAAAGTGGTACTCTCCGGGTAGGCGCATGGTGACGTTGGAGATAGTGAGATTTATAGAAGTTACAGAAAAGGCCATTCTTTATGCAAGACTCCGGAGGAGTCTACCTTTAATTGCCCTGGGTGAGGCGGAACGCCAAAACCCAGGGTTGGTGGTGAGGTAGCACCTTGACGGCGCGCAGCGCCGTGAGGGTTGCCGGACCACCAGATAACCCCGGGTAAAAGCCCGCTTTGCGGCCTTTCACCCGGTGCAATTTAAAAGTAGCCCCCTCCGGGGTCAGAAATCAGCTGATACTTTTTTTTGTCCAAACGCCATCAACCAGCCTCAGCAAGCCAGCCGTTTCATTCTTCAAGACTGCGGGCAGCGCAGCCTGCGGGAACCCCTGGTAACAAATCGGGCGAGAGAACCGGCGAATGGCTGCCGTGCCAACGGAGGTTGACTGTACGGCAGTAGTTGCCGGATAAGGACCGCCATGAACCATCGCATTACTAACTTCTACCCCGGTAGGAAAAGCATTGAAAATGAGGCGACCGACCTTGCGAGTCAGCACCGTAATGAGTTCCTGGCGTTCACCAAGTTCTCCGTCGTTGCCGAACAGGCTGGCGGTCAGATGGCCGCTTAGTTGGCCAGCCAGTTGCAATAATTCTGCGTCATCAGCTGCCTGAACAATCAAGGTAGCGGGACCGAAGACCTCCTCTTCCAGCGAATGATCAGCTAGGAAGTCCGCAGCCGTGGTGGTAAATACTGCTGCTCCTACCTGTCGCTCTCCGCCATTGTCCGATGTTTCAACCTGCGTTACCTTGGGATGATTGGCCAGGCGGCCAACGCCTGCTTCGTAAGCATTTTGGATGCCCGCACCAAGCATTGTCCCCGGCGCACAGCCACGGATTTGTTCGGCCAGGGCAACCACAAAACGATCGGCATCAGCACCAGCTTTCAGTACCACCAGACCGGGATTGGTACAAAATTGACCGACGCCCATGTTCAGAGAATTGGCCAGCCCGGCAGCTAGTATTTTACCGCCGCTGCCAAGCGCATCGGGTAGTAAGAACACGGGATTAACACTGCCCATTTCGGCGAATACAGGGATCGGGATTTTCCGGCGAACCGCCAGGTCATACAGGGCCTTACCTCCCCGCAGGGAACCGGTAAAGCCCACGGCCGTGATTTGAGGATGTTGCACCAGGGCTGCCCCCACCTCGTTCGTCCGTCCGTGGAGCAAGGAGAAAATACCGGCCGGTAATCCACTCGATGCCACGGCACGGGTAATGGCCGTACCGATCATTTCGGAAGTTCCGGGGTGAAGGGGATGCGCCTTGACCACTACCGGGCAACCGGCAGCTAGTGCAGAAGCGGTGTCGCCTCCGGCGACCGAAAAAGCGAGGGGGAAATTAGACGCTCCAAATACGGCCACCGGGCCAAGGGGGATTTGCATCTGCCGCAAATCGGCCCTGGGGAAGGGTTTACGTTCCGGCTGCGCCGGGTCGATGCGCAGGTCTTGCCAACTACCGTCGCGAACGACCCTGGCGAAAAGCCGGAGTTGATTGACGGTCCGCCCACGCTCCCCGGTGAGGCGCCCCGGGGGCAGCGCAGTTTCCTGTCCGCAGCGTTCGAGCAGGGCATCGCCGAGAGCCATGATTTCGTCAGCGATGGCTTCCAGGAAGGCGGCTCGTTTTTCGGCGGAGATGGCCGCATAGGCGGAGAAAGCGGCGTCGGCCAGCTGGCAGGCTTCGGCGATTTCCTGCGTGGTGGCTTCGGTGAAGGAGGTGGGTAGTGCCAGCCCGGTCATCGGGTTGGTGGCGGAGAACTGGTCGGTACCGGCGGCCGTTGGCCGCCCCGCAATGAGGTGTGTTCCGGTGAGGGTCATGGTTCTTTGTTTAAGCGCGCGTCTAAATCTAACACTTTGGGCTACCTGCGCCACCACGTAGTAGCAGCGAAGCTAAATATCGTCCTGATCTTCGTTACTTCTTCGGTCACTTGGCTATGGCCAAGTTCCCTCATTGCGCCTCAATCAGAACAATATTTGTCAGCAGTCGCCTCAAAAGTCAAATTTAGACACGCGCTAGGCGACGACGTTGGTCAGCGTGCCGATGGGAGGAATGGTAATGGAGATACGGTCTCCGGAATGAAGGGTAAATTCATCCGGTGGGATAACGCCGGTGCCGGTAAAGAGTATGGCACCGGTGGGAAAGTGAAGTTCGCGAAAGAGGTAGGCGACCAGCTCTTCGGGCTGGCGTTTCATTTGGCTGAGGGCGGTGTCGCCCGAGAAGATGGTTTGGCCGTTCCGCACAATCACCAGTTGAATGGCGGTATCCGGCGAAAGGGGTGCATCAGGAACGTAGAGGCAGGGCCCCAGGGCAGTAGCGCCATCGTAAGACTTGGCCTGTGGCAGATAGAGGGGGTTTTCGCCCTCAATGTCCCGGCTGCTCATGTCGTTTCCGATGGTGTAGCCGACGATTTTGCCGGAGGAGGTAATAAACAACGCCAGCTCTGGCTCCGGAACATTCCACTTCGAGTCCTTGCGAATTCGGACCGGATCGTTGTTGCCAACAGTGCGGTAATGCGGCGCTTTGAAAAACAGTTCGGGGCGATCGGCATCGTAGACACGGTCGTAGAAATCTCCGCCACCGGCTTCCTTGCTCTCTTCCATCCGTGCCTCACGGCTGCGCTTGTAGGTTACCCCGGAGGCCCAAACCTCTTGGGTTCCAATGGGTGGGAGTAGACTGGGCGGCAAATCACTGCTTGCTTCATCCGGCTTACCCGTTGCTTCCAGGATACGGGCGGTCTTTATCGCCAAATCGTCGTCATTAACGAAGACGTCCCACGTCCCTTGCACCTGCGCGCTGCGGCCCCTTGAACGTAACAGTATGCCTTCGGTGGTCCGAAAAATTTTCATGCTAAAGAATTAGAGAAAGTAAAGAAAGCATCAGAAAGGCAGAGATGCCCAGCACCGCACTACCGAGTGCGTGCAGGCGGTAGCCCTGGTTGACGGTCATGTCACTCAGCTGCGTAACGACCCAGAAAAAGCTGTCGTTGGCGTGGGAAACCACCGCCGATCCGGCACCAATAGCGATGACGACCAGTGCACGGGAAGAGGCGCTGTCGTAGCCCATACTATCCAGCAAAGGCAAAGCAATGGACGCCGTGGTGAGAATGGCAACGGTGGAAGACCCCTGGGCACTTTTGATCACCGCAGCGAGTACGAACGGCAGCCAGAGGCCAGGATTGACGTTGGTGATCCACTCCTGCAAAACATCTCCCAAAGCGGAGGTCTTCAGCACTTCCCCAAAAGCACCACCCGCACCAGTGATCAGGATGATGAGCGCGGCCCCCTTCATGGCCTCGCCGACCCAGCCGCTGGTACCGAGCATGTGGCGGTCAAGCTTTTTGGGCAGTAATAAAGCCATAAGAACCCCACCGAATAGTGCGATGACCGGATTGCCGAGCGTGGTAAAGACCTTATAGACAGTACCTTCCCCAAACGGATGCGTCGGGTATTCGGCAATGGAAGCCAGGACAATCAGAACAATGGGAAGGAGGATGGGCAAAAAGGCCTTGATGACGGGTGGCTTATGGGCCGATAATTCAGCGACCTCCTCCGCTTCATTTACTACGGCCTCGATGTGAATACGCTTGCCCATATACTTGGTAAAAGCAATACAGACCAATAATGCGGGAATACTGGTGAGCAGACCGACCAGTATCACCCGGCCAAGGTCTGCGCCGAGAATGGCCGCTGCCGCAATTGGCCCGGGCGTTGGGGGCACCATGGTGTGCGAAGCCATCAGCCCCATCGAAAGGGCAACGGCCGTTCCGCCCAATGAAAGTCCGGCTTTGCGCGTCAGCGCCTTATTGAGGCTGGAGAGGATGATGAAGCCACTGTCCGCAAAGACGGGAATAGACACTACGTAGCCGATGAAGCCGAGTGCGGTATGGATTCGTTTGGTGCCGATGAGGCGAAGCAGGCTATTGGCCAACACCATGGCCCCGCCCGTTTTTTCGAGAAAGGTGCCGATGATGAGCCCGGCAATGATGAGCAGGCCAACTTTGCCTACGGTGGTACCGAAGCCCGTATTGATCGTGTTCACCAGCTCCAGCGGCCCCATGCCCGTTCCGATGCCGTAGACTACGCAGGCCAGCAGTAGGGCCAGAAAAGGATGCCACTTCCACACCGAGGTGGTGATGATGATGATGACGATACAGGCCAGTAGGAGCAGTAAAATGGTCATAAGTATTGATTAATGCAGGTCACGTTTAATGTCGGAGCCACTTCCGCCCTTCAGGAAATCGAAGTCACAACCCTGGTCGGCCTGTTCGACGTGGTCGATAAATAGTTTGACGTAGCCGCGCGTAGCCACCGGTGGAGGTGGAGACCAGGCGGCGCGGCGGCGGGCCAGCTCGTCGTGGTCAACGATAAGTTCCAGCTTACGGGCGGGTACGTCGAGCGAAATCAGGTCGCCGTTCTGCACCAGGGCCAGGGGGCCACCAACGGCAGACTCGGGGGCCACGTGCAGGATGGCCGTGCCGTAAGCGGTGCCACTCATGCGTCCGTCGCTGATGCGGACCATGTCTTTGATGCCTTGCTTCAGGAGTTTGGCCGGAAGGTCCATATTTCCGACTTCAGGCATACCGGGGTAGCCGACCGGGCCAACACCTTTGAGGACCATGACGGAGTTGGCGTCAATGTCCAAATCATCGTTGTCGATACGGGCGTGGTAGTCTTCGATGGTTTCGAAGACGACTGCCGGGCCGGTGTGTTGCAGCAGTTCGGGGGTAGCGGCGGAGGGTTTGATGACGGCCCCATTTGGGCAGAGGTTGCCGCGCAGCACAACGATGCCTGCTGCTGCTTTGATCGGCTCATCGAAAGTGGCGACAACCTCACGGTTGTAACAAACCGCGGCTTTGGAGTTCTCTACGATGGATTTTGCGTTAACACTGACGGTATTGGCGTGCAGGTGTTTTCCCAGTTCGCGGATGACGACGGGTAGGCCGCCAGCGTAATAGAAATCCTCCATCAGGAATTTACCTGCGGGCATCAGGTTGGTCAGCATGGGGAGGCGGCTGCCGATGCGGTCGAAATCATCAATGGGGAGGTCGATGCCCAGGCGGCCCGCAATGGCCGTGAGGTGGATCATGACGTTGGTGGAGCCGCCGATGGCGGCGTTGACCATGATCGCGTTCTCGAAAGCCTCGCGGGTGAGGACGTCGGCTATTTTCAGGTCCTCCTTCACCATTTCGACGATCCGCATACCGGACAAGTGGGCCAGGACGCGCTTGCGGGCATCGACGGCGGGGATGGCGGCGGCACCGGGTAGGGTGAGGCCGAGCGCTTCGACGGTGGAGGCCATGGAAGAGGCGGTGCCCATCGTCATGCAGTGCCCGGCACTGCGGCTCATGCAGGCTTCCGCTTCGTAGACATCGTCGGCAGAGATGGAGCCGTCCTTCAGTCCTTCACCGAGCTGCCAGGTGAGGGTGCCGGAGCCAACGTCTTTGCCCCGCCATTTACCGTTGAGCATGGGCCCGCCGGGAACGACGATGGTGGGCAGGTCGACTGAACAAGCCCCCATCAAGGTGGAGGGGGTTGTTTTGTCGCAGCCGGTCAGCAGCACGATGCCGTCGAGGGGGTTGGCGCGGATGGTTTCCTCCACGTCCATACTCACCAGGTTCCGCCACATCATGGTGGAGGGCTTCATGATGGTTTCGCCCAGGCTCATGACGGGAAACTCCAACGGGAAGCCCCCGGCTTCGTAGACACCACGTTTGACGATTTGCGCAAATTCGCGCAAATGGGCGTTGCAGGGGGTGAGGTCAGACCAGGTATTGCAGATGCCGATGACGGGGCGGCCATCAAACATATGGTCCGGGTGCCCCTGGTTCCGCAGCCAGCTGCGATGGACGAATCCCATTTTGTCGGCGTGGCCGAACCATTCGCTGCTTCTGTGGGTACCTTTTTCTTTCATAACGACTTAAAGCTTGTCGTGAATGTAAGGAGAAAGTGAGGGGAAATTAGGCCTGGGAGAGGAGGATTGGGGAGGTTTTTTGTTGCAAACGATTGTTATTTGGGGGCGGGCGCGCGGGTGCAAGGTTGAGCAGAACGAGCATACATCACAACAATGAACACTAGACAAGCGTATTAAATTACGAACAGAATATAGTTCAACTAAAAAAGATACTCGAACTAACCTATATTTACTTCTAAAACAACGTTTCGTGCCATGTTGATAGAATTTACTGTGTCGAACTTCCGATCAATTGCAGACAAGCAAATCGTTAGTTTAGTACCTGATAAGAAGATAAATGATCTACCTCAGAACATTGTGGAGCGACACAAATATCAAGCCTTAAACGTTGTGGCCATGTACGGGCCAAACAATAGCGGCAAGTCCACTATTCTGCAAGGGCTGCACCTTTTGATTCACCTTTTACGGTCTTCTTCTGCCAGTAATTCCAGCGAGGAGCTTCCCTACGAGCCAAACCTGCTTGTAAGTGGCTACTCAGACAGGCCTACCGAACTCTCCATGGTTTTTGTATATGATGGTGCTCGTTATCGCTACGGCCTAAGTTTCAATCAAAAAAGCATCCTTACCGAGTGGTTATATCGAAAGAAAGTCGGCCGGGAAGTCGCTCTATTCGTACGCGAAGGAGATATTATTGATGTCACTTCTGCGCTGGAAGGAGGGAAAAAAGTAATCGATGCCGCAATCGAGGCGACCCGTGACAATGGTTTATTCTTGTCTACAGGAGACATCTTAAACCTGAAAGACTGTGGAATTATTTTTAAATATATCGACAGCCTTTTGATAATTGATGGTGTAAATTCAGACTTTCAAGGGCGGGTGACAGAAAACAGGCTAGAAGAAAACCCCGACTTTATTTCACATATCAATAGATATATAACGAGCTTTGACTTAGGAATTCACCGTATTTTCTTAGCCGAAAGCAAAGACGGTGGTGCTCCCGTTGTCTGCGCAACACATCTGGTTTTCGATGAAAACGGTAAAGAAACCGGCGATGAAATAGCTTGGGCACTTGCAGACCGTGAGTCTTCAGGCACACAGAAAATGTTTCAAATAATTGGACCGGTCATTTCCACGCTAAGCATGGGGTCTACCATCGTAATCGATGAAATAGAAGCAAAATTGCACACCCAACTAACCAATGTCCTGGTAAGTCTTTTTACCGATCCCAAGTCTAATCCCAAACAAGCTCAGCTCATTTTCGCTACTCATGACACCAACCTGCTGAGTTACGCTAACCTTCGTCGCGATCAAATTAACTTTGTAGAGAAAGATAAGAAAGGCTCCACCCAGATATTCGCCCTGTCTGACGTTCGTTACTTCGCCGGAAACAAAGAGCGACCAGATAAAAATCGTGAAGAAAAAAGCTACTTAGAAGGTCGCTATGGTGCTACACCAAAGGTAAAATTTGAAGATCTCCTTATCCCCGTAGCATAATGGCACAGCGAGGCAAAAATAACCTACGGAAAGATGTAGCAGAATTTGTCGACCGCCCTGATCGAATCTCACGCTACAGCCAGCTATTTCTCATCGTTTGTGAAGATGAGAATACGGAACCTGCGTACTTCAACCGTATAAAAGATGAACTTCCGGAATTGCCGGATGAAACAATGTTTGTCAAATGTGTTGGCACGGGTCGGGATCAACTGGGGGTAGTGCAACAAGCAGTAACGGAACGAGAAACCTTAGCGACACTGGCTGAAAAGAAAGTAGATTACACCTGGGTCGTCTTCGATAAAGACGACGCCGACGAAAACGAAACCAAACTCCAACGCTTTGTTGATGCCTTTGAACTCGCCAAAAAGGAAAATATCGACATTGCCCTCAGCAACGAGGTCTTTGAGGTTTGGTTACTCCTCCACCTAGCTGAACTTTCACCCGAAGCACCCATCCCTCGTGCAACCATCTACGAGCAATTACAGGCGAAAATCCGAGAATTGGAAGGACACGAAGACTTTATCTACGCCCATGGTAGTGCTGACATTCTAACGAAGATCGATGAGCTTGGGGACGAAGCAGCAGCAACGGAACGAGCCAAAGACCTCGAAGTACATTTTGCTGAAACTTCGCTGATCGACGCCAATCCTTCCACCAGGGTATACCGTTTGGTGGAGTTGTTGCGGGAGTGGGTGGTTTATTATTCTTGGGAGCCGAGGGTGTAAGACTTTCGTGCGCAGGGTTTACTGAAGAAGCTAACCCTGTCCCCCTCCAAATTCGAAATCCGTCATTCCCAATGGTATCTCAGCGTCATGGGCGGCAAAGAAAGTCTTTACGCCACCAAACTTGGACAGTGTCAAGTCTCTATCAACGTGGGACTCCACATGAGGGCTGGATAGTTCCTGGTAAGATGTCCAGGGGTAGTGCTTAAAATCTTGCTCGATACCGTGCTTTTCCGGATTGCGATGCTGATAAACGATAAGGTTACGCAAGTAAGCTAAGGAGGTTACTTCTTTTCGTTCAAAAGGCATTTCAAACAAGCCACTCACCGTATTGTACTTATGATTGAAGTAGTTGGCTTAAGCGTTTTGCAGGTGGCCAAACGTTCGGCCTACTGCATGGGGCGTGGGCAGTAGTTTGGTTGGTATGGCCGAGGCGGGATTAATAAGTACGGTCAGGTGGAAATGGTCCCACATAAGCGCATACGAAAGGTGTTGAAGGTGTTGAAGGTGTTGAAATTAGGCAACAATCTTCAGGGTCTCAAAGCGGCCTCGACAATTCGCGCGCAGCAGGCGAATTGTTGAGGTTCTTTGAGACCCTATCCTTAGATAACCTTATGTTACACCTCGTACAAAATGGCTTCAGAAGCCATAAGATTCTAAAACCAGCCTGCCCATCAATAACTTACACCCATGAATCCACCCATACCAACCTGTACCACCATATTCCTACTGTTTGGTTTGTTGTCATGTGGCCCTGAACCAGACATAGATGTACTCATCGTCGGTGGAATGGTATACGACGGCACGGACCAGCCAGCTCAGCAAATGGACATTGGCATAAAAGC
>JBGCFZ010000023.1:0-5395 GCA_045110355.1 Lewinella sp.
TAATTATCTGGCCGTTTAGTCCGCAGGATTTTCGTGCCGTGGCAAGGCGCTGAAACCGGATTTTAGCCATAGCTAAATGAGGATTTCAGCAACGAAGTCACGGTGCTAAAAGGCAAGGAATAACGGTCAAGTAATTGTGAATTTACCCACTAGCTCAAGATAGGTCTCATTGGTTGGGGGCAGCTAACAAATAATGGTGCTTACTCGGGCATCGCGTTGAAGAAAATTTAATTGTTAATTTGACAATTAAAGAATATCTTGTCTCAGACATGCAACATTATCATACGCAGGATCGCCTACTGGTAGCACTGGATTGTATCATCTTCGGCTTTAGCGAAGATTGTTTACACCTCCTGCTCATCAAACGGGATTTTACGCCTTGCAAGGGGGAGTGGTCTCTGATGGGGGGCTTCTTGCGTAAGGAGGAAAGTTTGGACAGCGGAGCTGCACGAATACTGCGAGATTTAACGGGTTTACAGGACGTGTACCTGGAGCAGTTTAGCACGTTCGGGGAGGTTAACCGGGACCCAGTAACCCGAACGGTTTCGGTTGCCTATTATGCATTGCTTAACCAAGCCGTAGCTAATGGGAAACTATTAAACCGGTATTCGGCCCACTGGGTGCCATTGTCTAGGTTACCGGCATTGATTTTTGACCACCGAAAAATGGTTGATGAGGCGCTTAGTCAACTCCGTTACCGCGCTACCTACGAACCGGTAGGCTTCGAGCTGTTACCACCAACTTTTACGCTTTCACAACTGAAAAAGCTGTACGAAGCCATTTTCGACCGGGAGATTGACGCGGGGAATTTCCGACGGCGCCTCAAGAAAATGGATTTCCTCGAAAAACTCGACAAGAAAGACTTCAGCGACTCCAAACGCGGAGCATGGTACTACCGCTTTCATCCCGAGCGCTACGCCCAGGCCCGTAAGAAAGGGGACTCCTTTTTGTTAAAACCATAATTGTGCTACCGTGACTAATTCCTCCTACACTCTCGGCATTGACTTTGGCTCCGACTCCGTCCGCGCCCTAATCGTCGACGCGGCAAACGGCACCGAAATGGCCACCGGCGTAAGCCATTACGCCCGCTGGGGCCGTGGAATGTACTGTGTACCGGCTGCCAACCAGTTTCGTCAGCATCCGCAGGATTACATCGAGAGCATGGTGGAGGCCGTAAAGACTGCCCTTGCCGCTGGGCCCAGCACTATGGCTGGCGCAATAAAGGGAATTGCGGTAGACACCACCGGCTCTACGCCCGTAGCCGTGGATACCACCGGAACACCCCTTGCTTTGTTGCCCCAATTTGCGGAAAACCCCAACGCAATGTTCCTCCTCTGGAAGGACCATACCGCTATCGCCGAAGCGGAGGAAATTAACGAACTATGCCGTAACTGGCCTACGGATTATACCAAATACGAAGGGGGGATTTATAGCTCAGAGTGGTTCTGGGCCAAGCTTCTGCACGTTACTCGGGAAGACGCTTTGGTGCGGGCCGCAGCGTACTCCTGGGTGGAGCACTGCGACTGGATTCCCTTCCTTTTAAGTGGTGGGGACGACGTCGGCCAGCTGAAACGCAGTCGTTGCGCTGCTGGCCATAAAGCCCTCTGGCATCCGGAGTGGGGTGGGCTGCCGCCGGAAGATTTCCTGGTTGCGCTAGACCCACTCCTCGCGGGGCTTCGGGAAAGGCTTTATGCGGCAACCTACACTTCCGACGAAGTAGCGGGTAACTTGACCGAAGCTTGGGCGGTTAAGTTTGGCCTGACTGCAGGTATACCCATTGTTGTGGGGGGCTTCGACGCGCACATGGGGGCAGTTGGTGGCCAGATCGAACCATTCCATCTTTCTAAGGTAATGGGAACTTCTACCTGTGACATGCTGGTGGTTCCTGCCGATCACCCCGCCGCGGATCAAGCGGTTCGGGGTATTTGCGGGCAAGTGGATGGTTCCGTCATTCCCGGAATGCTTGGGCTCGAGGCAGGCCAGTCGGCCTTCGGCGACGTCTTCGCCTGGTTTGCACGCCTGCTGAGTTGGCCGCTGGACAACCTCCTGAGTAAAGACACCAGTATCCCCCCGGAATTGAGGGATAAGCTCATCAGCAAGGCCCGCAAGGCTATTATCCCTGCACTTAGCGAAGCTGCTGAGGCGCTCCCGCTGGAAGGAGACATCGTGGCCGTCGACTGGTTCAACGGACGCCGGACGCCGGATGCCGACCAGCGCCTGAAAGGGGCAATAGCGGGACTTAACCTTGGCTCCGATAGTCCCCGTATTTTCCGTGCGCTCGTGGAGAGTGTATGCTTCGGCGCACGCCGTATTGTTGACCGCTTTGTGGAAGAGGGTATTCCCATCGAGGGCATCATCGGTTTGGGCGGGGTTGCCAAAAAATCTCCTTTCGTAATGCAGACGATGGCCGACGTGCTGAACCGTCCGATCAGGATTGCGGCATCGGAGCAGACCTGTGCCCTGGGAGCCGCAATGTTCGCGGCCGTTGGGGCTGGCCTACACGCTGACGTTCCGGCCGCCGTATCCGCCATGTCGGGCGGGTTTGATGCGGAATATACTCCTAATGCCGATCGGGTCGAGCGATACAATCACCGCTACGGGCGGTACCTCCAACTAGGGGAGGCAGCCGAAAACCTTGCTCATTAAAAACCTTCATTGCACCTGCGTGCGCGCCCCCAAATCAACCTTATGTCATCGTTTCATGCCCTGAAAAAAGAAGCTTACACGGCGAATATGCGCCTCCCGGAACTTGGGTTGGTACGCTTCACCTTCGGGAACGCCAGCGCCGCCGACCACGAACGCGGTGTCTTTGCCATCAAGCCCAGCGGCGTCCCCTATAAGAAACTTAAGGTAGAGGATATGGTCATCATGGATTTTGATGCCAACGTACTCGAAGGCGACCTGCGACCCAGTAGTGATACCAAAACCCACGCTTTGCTCTACAAGGAATGGCCCGAAGTAGGGGGCATCGTGCATACCCATTCCACCTACGGTACCGCCTGGGCCCAGGCCCAGCTGCCGATCCCCATCATGGGCACCACCCACGCCGATCACCTGACGGTAGATATTCCCTGTGCCCCGCCGATGGAGGATGCTATGATTGAAGGCAACTACGAGCACGAAACCGGTTGGCAGATCATCAATCACCTGCTTGAGCTACAACTTGAACCGCTTGAAACCGGGATGATTCTGGTGGGCAACCACGCCCCCTTTACCTGGGGAGAAACAGTAGAAAAAGCAGTCTACAACAGCGCGGTGCTGGAGGAAGTCGCCCGCATGACCTACCTGAGTTTACAAATCAACCCCGCCGCTCCCCGCCTGAAGGACAGCCTGATCCGCAAGCACTGGGAGCGTAAACACGGAAAAAATGCCTACTACGGCCAATAAGCAGACATGATTGAAAGTAAAAGAAAATCCCTTTGGTTACTCACCGGCAGCCAGCATCTTTATGGCCCGGAAACCCTCGAAAAAGTGGCGGAGAACAGCCGTAAAGTAGCCGCCTCGCTGCACGCTAATGAAGTCATTCCTACCGACGTTGTGTGGCAACCGGTCCTGACCGGCTCTAACGAAATTTACCAAACCATTCGGGCAGCGGAGATGGACGACCAATGCGTTGGCATCATCTGTTGGATGCATACTTTCTCCCCCGCCAAAATGTGGATCCGCGGCTTGGGCATCCTCACCAAACCAATGTGTCACTTGCATACGCAGTTTCACCGAGACATCCCGTACGCCGACATTGACATGGACTACATGAACCTGCACCAGAGTGCCCACGGAGGGCGGGAGTTTGGGCACATTTGTACCAAACTTGGCCTCGACCGCAAGGTACTGGTGGGGCACTGGGCGCGGCCGCAGGTGCAAAGCAAGTTGGGAAGCTGGGCACGTGTTGCCCTGGGCCGTAGCAGTGAGCGCTGCATGAAGGTGGCTCGTTTTGGTGACAATATGCGCAAGGTTGCCGTAACCGACGGAGACAAGGTGGCGGCCCAAATAACCTTTGGCTACGAAGTTGACGGCTTTGGTGTCGGTGACCTGGTGGAGCGCATCGCGGCGGTGTCTGAGGTGCGCGTCAACAAATTACTCGAGGAATACGCCGAAGTCTACACGCTGGCAGACAGCGTCCTGCCCGCCGGGGACCTTCGGGGAAACCTGCTCGTCAGCGCCCGAAACGAATTGGGTATTGGCGACTTCCTTCGCGAGGGAGGCTACACCGCCTTTACCGATACCTTTGAAGACCTGCACGGGCTGCCACAGTTGCCCGGCCTGGCCGTGCAACGACTGATGGGCCAGGGCTACGGCTTTGGCGGCGAGGGAGACTGGAAGACGGCCGCATTGGTTCGTACCATGAAAGTGATGGCCGAGGGACTACCCGGCGGCAACAGCTTCATGGAAGATTATACCTACAACTTTGAGCCGGGTAATGAAAGCGTTCTTGGCTCCCACATGCTGGAGATATGCCCCAGCATTGCTGCTGATAAGCCCCGGATCGAATGCCACCCGCTCGGCATCGGGGGTAAGGAAGACCCGTGCCGGCTGGTTTTCAACGGCCGTACCGGTCTGGCACTGAATGCCTCAATGGTGGACCTGGGCGACAAATTCCGCCTCATCGTCAATACCGTTACGGCCAAAGCGCCCGCCGCCGAACTACCAAAACTGCCTGTGGCACGGGTGCTTTGGGAAACCCACCCGGATATGGAAACTGGCGTGGCTGGGTGGATTTATGCCGGAGGCGCCCACCACACCAGCTACAGCCAGAACCTGACGGCCGAGCAGATGTACGACTATGCGGCCATGAGCGGCGTTGAATGTATCATCATCGACGAGCATACCAACTTGCGTCAGCTCCGGACGGAATTGTATTAAGTAGACGCTTATGTTAGCTCTTTGCCCAGGTTGGAGGTAATAGATTTTGGCAGGAGTCCCGTTGGCCCCGCAAACCCTGCCACTCATCCACTAGTGGCACCTGCGTTAACCTCTTATATCGTAAGAACAAAAAGAACAAGATGTACAACGTATTGACAATGCGGGAGTTGGGACGCCGCAAAACATCCCTTGTTGCTTATAATGTCCCCAATCTGTTGTTCGCCGGTAGAAACATTAGTCAGACGCACCTCGCGCTGTCTTCTTCCCGCATAATGGCCATTTGCGCGCTGGAGGGACAGGCGGTAGGTACTGCCGATGTTACACCTTGCGCCGGAACCGCTGCTTGGCAGTATGAATATTTCCTTCAGGATCACCTAGGCAATAATCGAGTACTTTTTGCCGATTCTGACGGTAACGGTGACATCGAAGTAGACGAAATTTTGCAAGAGAACCATTACTATGCTTTTGGGATGGCAATGGAGGGGGAGTGGGCTGCGGAGCCAGTTTTTGAACAGCGTTATCGGTATAATGG
>JBGCFZ010000024.1:0-8801 GCA_045110355.1 Lewinella sp.
TCCGTACGGGTGGGGCTTGCCTCCACCCGTATCGGCTGCCCCATCAAACGCTCCTTTTCGTTCGCTGAGCGAACGAAAAACACGATTCTTCCATACGCAGAGGGCCGGGGCAAGCCCGGCCCCTGCATGTGAAAACTTAGTTTACATTGCACTAGATTCTATTATCACCTTTATACGCCAAAGACAGGCCGTACCTTCGTGTTTGAAATCAACCCCTGAAGCATGAAAATCTTAATTATCGGTGGTGGCAATATGGGTAAGACCTATGCCCGAAGCTTACTGCGAGCTCACCTGGTAAACCCGGAAGACCTGATGGTCCTCGAACGAAGTCAGGAACAGGCAGAGAAGCTCCGTGGAGAAAAAATAGGGGTGGTGTACACTGATCCGGCAGCCTGCCTGAATGTTGCCGATCTCATCATCCTTGCGGTTAAGCCACAAGACAGCACCAGCCTTTTCACTAAGCTCCGTCCTTCTACTGACCCCCAACAGGTATACCTATCCATTATGGCTGGCGTTACCATTGAAACGATTCAACTTGGGTTGGGGGTAGAAAAGGTGATCAGGGCCATGCCCAATCTTCCCGCCCAGATCGGCCTGGGGATGACCAGTTATACCGCAAGCGATGCGGTGACACGAATTGAACTCGTACTTGTCCAGAACCTGCTCAACACAACCGGTAAAGCCATTTATGTGAACAATGAACACGCCATTGATGCTACTACAGCCATCTCTGGAAGTGGGCCCGCTTATGTTTTATACTTCATGGAGGCGATGATTGAAGCTGCACGTGAAATGGGCTTCAACGAAAGCCAGGCAGAACTCCTGGTAGCACAAACATTCCGTGGAGCGGTAGAACTGCAGATGAAAAATGACCTCTCCTGCACCGAGTGGATCGAACGGGTCTCTTCCAAAGGAGGAACAACCGAAGCAGCTATGAATACCTTCCGGGCCACCAGCGTTTTCGAAGACATTAAAAACGGTGCTAAGGCTGCCCTCTCCCGTGCTGAAGAATTAGGCAGGGGATAAACGTGTAGCGCGTCTAATAGCTATCTTTGTCCTGTGAAGTTGAGCACCTCTTACCGAGACATCTGGAAAGTTTCCATACCTATCATCATTGGTAGTGCCGCTCAGAATGTAGTTGCGATGACAGACAGCGTCTTCCTGTACTACAAGAGTGAAGAAGACTTTGCCGCTATCGGGTTCGTCGCCGCTTTTTACATTATTGTGGCGGCAATAGGTTTTGGGTTTAGCCGGGGCGGACAAATTCTGATGGCCCGACTTGCCGGCCAGGAGAAGCCTGAAAGTGTCGGTCGTGTATTTTACAGCACGGTCTATTTTGAGTTAGCCCTGGCGGTTCTCTTATTCCTATTTATGACCTTTGGTTCCTACTGGTTATTTGCGGGATTTGTTGACTCAGACGTCATCTTTTACAAAGCACTCGAATACCTCGAAACAAGAAAATGGGGGGTATTCGCCAGCTATTTAGGGGTGGCTTGCGTCGCGTTTTATACCGGTATTGCGCGCCCCGTATTCATTATTGTTGATACGTTCATCCTGGCAGCCACCAATATATTCCTTGACCGGGCCCTTATTTTCGGGATGTACGGTTTCCCTGAAATGGGCATTGCCGGAGCGGGACTGGCCAGTACCATCTCAGAGTATATTGCCTTGATCATTTTTCTGATCTACATGGCCTTTGATCGTAAGAACAGGATTTATGACATCTTTAAATTTCCGAAGTGGGACCCGGTAATCATTCGAGATATCTTTGGCTTGTCGGTACCGATTGTGGCCATGTCTGTAGTCGGTTTAGGTAGCGGCTTTGTATTTTTTGGTCTGGTGGAAAACTTCGGGGAACGTTCCCTGGCCATCACCAATATTGTCCGGATTGCGTACCTGATTTTGTCCATACCCGCTTGGGGATTCTGCACGGGCATCAATACGATGGCCAGCTACTTTGTCGGTGCAGGGCAGCCCGAAAAAGTCCGAACGGTTCTATGGAAAACCTCTTTCCTGTGCCTTGGTATTACCACGTTGATGATTCTGCCGTTACTGGCCTTTCCAACCCAGGTCCTCTATCCTATTTTGGGAGATGAACGGGCTTACCTCATCAAAGCGGCGTACCCCGTCTTCTGGGTGCTGTGGGGAATCCTGACCACCTTTAGCTTTGGCAGCATCTTTTTCAATGGCCTGATTGGTGCAGGGGAGACCACATTGGCACTGAAGCTACAGGGCCTTACTGCTGCCGGTTACGTGATCCTCATTTTTGCCGTCGTACGGGCATCGTGGGGTACGATGGTGATTGCCTGGTCGGTCGAAATTCTATACTGGCTGGTGATTTTTGCCCTGGCTTATGCCTTTTTCCAACGACCAAAGTGGCGCCAACCGAAACTGCCCGATGCTATTGATCATTTGGTAGAAAAGTAGCATTTGGGCGCGGCCGCAGGTGCAGGGGAAGGTTTCAGCAGCCTCGGCCATCAGTGGTAAAACCATTTACTCAGCACTACTGCAGAAGTAACTGTCTTGGTCAACACAATAAAAAACGTAAAACAACATGGCAAATCAAGCCTCCGAAGACCTGGGCACCAAACCCATTAGCGACCTGATCATCGCCCAGTCTGTACCCGCTGCCATCGGTATTCTGGTGATGTCTTTGAACATGATCGTCGATACCATTTTCGTCGGTAACTTTATCGGGGCAGTGGCCATTGCCGTCATTACGGTAGTATTACCAATCGTTTTCCTGATCGCATCCATCGGCATGGCCGTAGGCGTGGGTGGTGCGTCCATCATTTCACGGGCTTTTGGGGCCAACAACGACGAAAAAGCGCAACACATCTTCGGTAACCAACTGGTGCTGTCGCTCGGTCTTTCGATTTCCCTGGCGGGGCTGGGACTTTATTTTGCTGACGAGGCACTTGCCCTATTCGGTGCCCAGGGCGAGGTGTTGGCGCCCGCCCGGGTGTATTACAACATCGTGATGGCCTCTGCGCCTTTCCTGGCGATGGTAATGACGGGTAACCCCGTTATCCGGGCAGAAGGCCAACCTACCTTTTCGATGATCGCGCTCATCGTCCCTTCGGTAGCTAATTTGATCCTGGATTATGTACTGATCGTCGTCTATGATTTTGGTATAGCCGGAGCAGGTTACGCTACGGCTTTTGCCTACTTATTCTCCTTTCTTTACATCTGCTGGTTTTTCACTTCTACTCATTCCGAGTTAAAGATCAAGTTAAAATGCCTCGTCCTTGAATGGTCCATCGTCAAGGAGATCGGTGCCTTGGGTGGCGTGACACTGGCACGCCAGGGGGTTATCAGCGTCCTCTCTATCGTACTCAATAATTCATTGGTGGCCTATGGCGGAGGCACCGCCCTGGCCGCTTACGGCATCATTAGCCGTATGCTGATGTTTGCACTCTTTCCCGTGATGGGCATCGCGCAGGGTTATCAGCCAATAGCCGGGTTCAATTATGGCGCGGAGAAGTTTGATCGGGTCCGGGAGACCATCAACAAATCGATTCTTTATGCAACATCCCTCGCCGTACTGGTCTTCATTATCATCATGTTTTTCCCCAACCAAATTGTGCGTATTTTCACTACCGACGTCGAGATCCTTCAGTTGACCCCCAACGCTCTTCGCATCGTCTTTGCCATCACTCCACTAATTGCCATCCAACTGATCGGTTCTTCCTATTTCCAGGCCATTGGCAAAGCGGGACCCGCATTATTACTCAGCCTCTCAAAACAGGGTTTTTTCCTGATTCCACTGCTGCTTGTCTTACCCGACTACTTGGGCCTGCTGGGCATCTGGATGTCATTCCCCATCGCTGATTTTTTGTCGACCTCACTGACCTGGTTCTATTTACGTCAGGAATTACGAGATAACCTGAAGTAAGCGCTTGTCTGGAAAAAGAATTCCCAAACAAGCGCTCCAATCAGCAAACCTTATCCGCACAAGCAGAGCTGGCAAAAGCATCTGGCTTAGCCTTGAACACAAAGCCCATGCCGAGAATGTAACCCATTGCTTCCTTAAGTGCCGTATTGGACTCGAAGGAAGGGTCGGTGTTAATGTCTGCGTGTACCTCCAGTTCTACATTGTGCTCATCCAGGAGATTACACAGTGCGTAGGAAATTTCAACTGAGCGCGCCACCTCCAGGATCATCCGTTCCCGGATGGTCATCTTTTGGTGACTCTTGTAGTTGGCGATGAACATAAAACCACCTTTCTTTTCACGTACAAATACGATTACGGTGGCAAACTCTGACACCTTGCCACGTACCTGGCTATCGGTGCCAATACAGACTTTAAGGCGATGTCCGGCTGCCTTTTCACGAAGGAGGGTATCGCGTACCGCATCTGCAATCGGCAGTTCGATCCGGCGACCGTCAAAGCGGCGCCATTTCATATCAGTAAGAGCATCCTGGTTCATGATAAAAGGGTTTTGATTCACCAAGATAACTACACCAGAAGAAAAATAAGTTGCGACGTTAAATCCTTGCTCAGATTTAACTAGTACTTAACCTACTGATAATGGCAACATTAGACGATTACTAAAAATAAAATCGCCCAGAGAATGTCCTCTGCTGCTACCCACTGAATACCACGCCAGCCCCCCCTACCCAACTCGGAGTATGAAAAGGAGAACGCAAAAACTTTCATCTTTTCGCAACCAAATTTCAATATTATAGTTTATCCTTCGAATCGTCAAACTCGGAGGCATATTCCATCATGTTTTGCCTCCAAGTTTAGATAGGTGGTTTTGAGGTGCGCCGGCTTTTGTTCGGCGCATCTTTTTTATTTACTGGGGGTAATCTACCATCTGAATTTCAGCGTAGCCAGGGCTTGCCCTTATCCGTTCTTTGCACCTGCGGCCGCGCCCTCTGCCTACGAATACCAAAGCTTGGAAAACGGCGTTTCATAGTCAATAAACCATTGTTCTTCTCCCCACCATGTCATCGGTCTTGTCCGCTCTCCGGATCCCATTTGCATGGCACCTTTTTTTTGTTTTACTTTACTAGTAATGCATAGCAGCCAGGACGAAACTGAAGCCACCATTCCGCCCTATAAGTTCAAGGAACTAAAGGTCTATAACTCCACAGAATACCTGTGGGAGAACGTAAAAAAGTACCGCCAGGTCTTTGATCGGTTTGAAACCGCCTACATATACACTGAGTTATCCCTCTACAATAAGAACTTTGATCTTGAAGATTGGTCCTTACGCGTGGAGCTGAAGTGCTTCAACATCAGCGAAGCGGAACAGACTGAGATTTGCAGCCTGACCATCGAAAAGGAGATCAGTAAATTCGACAACGTTATTTACCTACGGGAGGGTTGGGGCAACCAAAAGCGGGGCACTTTTTGGCAACGCGGGACCTATTACTGGGAAGCATACATTGAGGGCCATAAAGTTGGTAGTAAGTACTTCTACATCATTGAACCGGGAGACAATATTTCCGATGCCCTGGAGGACGACTGGGAGCCAAAAGAGTCCGTAGAAAAGTACCTGGAACTGGTTACTGCCAGATTATATGAAGGTCCTTACGATGACGTTATGGAAGCGGACCGTGTCTTCCTCAAAGAGTTTGCCGTTAAGGAAACCCGTTACATATACCTTGAATTAAGCTTCCGCAACCTGCAGCCAGAAGAAGAATGGCACTTAGAGCTGTTCACTAAATTCCATAATCAGGCCAGGGAACTGAAGGGACAGGTCATTCGCCTGCAGCAAGTAAAAAAAGAGCAGGACATTATTAAAGTTACTGCCGGTTGGGGAGCTGCCAACCCTAACCTTTGGCGGGAGAATAATTATACGGCAGATATCGTCTTTCTAGACAAGTTGATTGCCAGTATTCCCTTCATTGTAGATGAGGAAGCTATTCCTGGTTACCCTTCCGTTTACCTGCCGGGGAAGGAGAACGGCCTGGTATTGGCACCAAAAACAGAAGAAACTGACGACAGTTTTGAAGACATCATGTCGCGCCTCAATGCCCTCACTGGTTTGCATGAAGTAAAGCGCCAGATTCGGGAACACGCTGTATATATCCGGTTTTTACAATTACGCCAGGAGCGGGGCTTTGAAATGGATAAGGGCATGGATGTCCACTCCGTATTCATTGGGAACCCCGGGACGGGCAAAACTACCGTTGCCCGGATGATGGGACAGCTTTACCGCAAAATGGGCCTACTCTCCAGTGGGCATACGGTGGTCGCCGACCGGGTGGACCTTGTTGGTGAGTACATTGGTCAAACAGCACCGAAAACCAGGGAAGTCATCGATCGGGCCAGGGGCGGTGTCTTGTTCATCGACGAAGCTTATGCACTGGCTCGCAGCAATGATGACGGTAAAGATTTTGGCCGGGAGGTCATCGAAATCCTCGTTAAAGAAATGTCGAATGGCGCCGGAGACCTAGCGGTAATTGTTGCGGGCTACCCCGACGAAATGAAACGATTTCTGGACAGTAACACCGGGTTAAAATCACGGTTTAAGCACAATTATGATTTCCGTGATTTCCTGCCACAGGAACTCAGTACGATTGCAGAATATGCCTCAGAGCGACTCGGAGTTGAACTTACCACCACCGCCAAAGCACGGATTGATGAAATCATTACCAAAGCTTATCGGACCAGAGACCGCTCTTTCGGAAACGCCCGCTACGTTCATGACCTGATTGAAAAAGCAAAGGTCCAGATGGCACTCCGCCTGATGGAAGACGAAGAGAAAACTACTGACTTAACCGCCGAGCAACTCAGCACCATTGAGGCAGAAGACGTCAATAAGATAAAAGGCCTCAAAAAGAAGGAGCCGCCTGTCATTCCAGTCAACGATGAGATGCTGAAAGAAGCACTCGGTGAACTGGACAGCCTCATCGGCATGGAGAACATAAAACGGCAACTGCATGACTTGGTAAGTCTTGTGCGTTATTACCGGCAAATTGGGCGAGACGTATTAAACAGCTTCCACCTGCATACGGTGCTAATTGGAAACCCAGGAACGGGTAAAACCACCGTCGCCCGTATTCTTGCCAAACTGTACAACGCACTAGGGATCCTTGAGCGAGGGCACATTGTAGAAACAGATCGTCAGGGAATGGTGGCCGGGTACGTTGGCCAAACTGCCGAAAAAACGGCCAAGAAGGTCGACGAATCCATTGGTGGCGTATTATTTATCGACGAAGCTTATTCCCTTACCCAGAAGTCTTCGCAACGCGGAGATTTTGGAGACGAAGCCATTCAGGCTTTGCTCAAGCGAATGGAAGACCGCCGGGGCGAGTTCTTCGTCTGCGTAGCTGGTTACCCAGACAACATGGACACCTTCCTGAAGGCGAACCCAGGCCTCAGCAGCAGGTTTGACAAAACGCTGCATTTCGAGGACTATCCACCGGGGCAACTAATGGAAATCGCTGAACGTATGTTTACCGATCAACATGCTCAATTGACGCCTGCAGCCAGTAAGCATATCGCTGCTTACTTAAAGTTTCTGCACAAATACCGCGACTCCTTCTTCGGTAACGCTCGCTCCGTTCGTAAGATCGTGACCGACGTATTACGTCAACATGACCTGAGGCGCTCGTTAGAAGACGTAAAGGAAAAGGACCAGGGGAAGATCCGGATTCTTAAATCTGACGTCGACCACCTTAAGCTTGACACAAAGGAGCTTTCGATCCAGCGCAAAAGAATTGGCTTTTAAAGGCCTCGTGCGCCAGGGTTAAAACTCCGTAAAAGTCTTTTCGCTCAGGGCAGGGTCCACCCCAATTGGCCCAAGTTGAAAGCGACCTCCCCGATCGCCGGACAATACAATATTCCCGTAAGGCAAGTAGTCATTCCAGGGCGTCTCTATTGCTGGCTCCTCGTCGTCAGCGCTGCGGAAGAACTGCCAGGTATTGATCCGGTAAGTCGCCTTATCAACGTACAGACGGTACTTATTTCCAGGTGTATTACCCACCTCTTCAAAAGTCATCTCAAGGATATAACAGGGGCGCTTGCCTTGTGGGTCAATTCGTACCTCTCCTCCAAATTTAAGGGTAACCCCACTGTCCTTTAATTTAAATTGGTGCACCAGCCAGTAACTGTCATTGATCCACATGGAATAAGCCTTATCCAGGAAAATCGTCAGGCTATCAACATTTGTCACCTCTTCTCCAAAGCGTCGAACACGGCCCTTCAGGTTATCTTCGTCGCTAAAATCCAACAAGTATAATGTATTGTCTTTAGATGCTTCAATACGGACACGCTTACCCTGCTTATCCCAACTCAACTTTCGGGCACCAAAGAAGTCCCAGCTCAGGTAGCGCGTATTAACGTAGGCTTCCCACCCACCGTGGTACTTCACTATACTGTCTGCCAGGCGGATGGCCTTTTCGTCAGAAGCTTCCGCATTAAAGCCCTCAGCCGCTGGATAATTCCCATCGCCTACCGGCCAGGGTTGTGCCTCCAGGATAATGGTTTTCACCCCGTCCTTCATGAATTTCTCTCCCGGTTTAGGAGTATCCTCAGCATCGGACTCAACAGCTTCTGAGGCATCTTCTGTAGGCTGATTACAGGAAGAGATTCCAAAAATCAGCGCCAATAACAAGAAGAATAGAAATGGTTTAGTAGCAGTTCTCATAGAGGGATAAACCCGCAAAAGTGTGATGGGTTTACCCAGGCAGAACATATTGCTCATAAAAAAGCCCCGCCACTCCATCGTCAGGAGCAGCGGGGCTTCGTTCGGCAGGCTTCAGCCTGCGGTTCAATGGCCTTCAGGCCAAAAAGCACTACTTAACAACCACCATCTTCTTAGAGGCCGTGAACTCACCCGCCGTAA
>JBGCFZ010000025.1:0-3681 GCA_045110355.1 Lewinella sp.
GGTTAGGTGGCTGCCGTGGTTAGCAGCAGCTGGCTGGCTGCTGTTCCTTGGTGTCAGCTCGGTCTTCCTGCTTAAAGCGCCGGAAACCCGGCTGGTTGAAAAAACCATTATTGCACCTGCGCCCCCGCCCGAAATCATTCATACGACGGACACCCTATACCAAACAGTAACCGCCTATAAATACCGGACGCGCATCGTTCATGATACGGTGTACCAGGAGGTGCCCGTTGAGCAATTGATTTTTGTGCAAGACACCCTTTACTTGCCCCGGCAGAACCCGGCACTACTCGTTAAAGGCAGTAGTAGTTTGCGTGGTAAGGAGCGGGTGTTGGACTTTTTGATTGGGACGGAGTAAAGCATTGTTGATCAGATAGCGACCAAAAGCGAAGGGGCTTTGGTCCAACCTAAAGGCCGGGGAACAGTTACGACAGCGCATAAGCATCAGCAGCAATACAATGCTCAGCCACCACCCGGCGCAGTGCCTTCACGTTTTGCGGCGGGTAGCTGGTGAACCGTCGGATGCCGTTTACGAAGGTGGTGAGCAGTTCGCCTTCGGCGAACCCAGCCACCGCGTCGATACCGTTTTTAGCAATGCGGGCATTGGCCTCATGAACGAAGACCTTGAGGGCAGCATCAACTACTTCCTGTGGCTGCGTAGCCTTGCCGGTTTCCCGCAATTTTTGCAGGCGTAGCAGTGTTGATTCCGCGTTGAGAAGATCCGCCAGCATGTCGGCTACGTTCATGATGATCTCTTGCTCTTCTTTTAGGTTGAGTTTGCCGTCCATCTGCGCTTTGGCGGCAGCGCCGACGACCATCAGGATGGCTTTCTTGAATTCACCGACGGCCTTGACTTCGGCACCGTAAACACCTTCGGGGATGCTGTGGTCTGCCGGCGTGGCCAGTTCCTTCTGCACGTTCCAAGCGGGGCCGACGATGTCAATGGCTCCCTTCATCGCCCGGCGCATCAGCATATCGACGCTGAGCAGGCGGTTGATCTCGTTGGTACCTTCGTAGATGCGGTTGATGCGTGCATCACGGTACATCCGTGGCGCAAGGGTTTCTTCGCTATAGCCCATTCCGCCGTGAATCTGGAGTACTTCATCTACGGTATAATCCAGTATCTCAGAGCCGATAAATTTGAGCAGCGCACATTCAATGGCGTACTCCTCTGCACTGAGGCGTTTGGCTTCGGCGTAGGTTTTGCCTTCGGCCTTCAGGGCCGTATTCATGTCCTGAATCTGCTGACTGACGCGGTAGAGGGCGCTTTCGCCCACAAAGGTCTGGATGGCCATTTCGGCAATCTTGTGCTTGATGGCACCGAAGTTGGCAATCGGTTGGCCGAACTGGATACGTTCATTGGCATACTTAATACCGATGCCAAGACTCCCTCTGGCACCACCAACGCTGAGTGCGTGCAGCTTGAAACGACCGACGTTTAGGACATTGAAAGCAATCAGGTGGCCTTTGCCGATTTCTCCCAGGAAGCTGTCGGCAGGGATACGTACGTTTTCAAAGAAAACCTGGCGGGTGGAACTGCCTTTGATACCAAGTTTGTCTTCCTCTGCTCCGAGGGTCAGCCCCTCCAGGTTACGGGGAACGATGAAGCCGGTAAACTTGTCTCCGTCTGCTTGGGCGAAGACGACAAATACGTCGGCGAAGCCAGCGTTGGAGATCCACATTTTCTGGCCATTGAGCACCCACTCGTCGCCGTCGCGCATGGCCGTCATCTTGGCGCCAGTTGCGTCAGAGCCAGAGCTTGGTTCTGTAAGGCAGTAGGCGGCTTTCAGCTCGCCGCTGATCAGGCGTGGAAGCCAATCTTCCTTTTGCTGCTCCGTACCGTAGTACAGGATCGGTAGCATACCGATACCGGTATGTGCCGCGAAAGACACCGTAAAGGAACCGGAGCTGGCGCCCAGCTCATGGCAAATCAAGGTATTGGTATTAGTATCCATTTCCATACCGCCGTAAGCTTCGGGCATATGGGTGCCAAGCAGGCCCAACTCGGCCATCTTGTCGAGAAGTGTCACGGCAATCATATCCTCCTGCTTCTCGATTTTCTCGAGGTTAGGTAGGATGTTCTGATCAACATAATCTCGGATCATTCGCTTCACCATCCGCTGTTCTTCGTTGAAGTCTTCGGGGGTGAAGGTGGCTGACGGAGAAGTATTTGCGATGAGGAACTCACCGCCCTTCAATACTTTTTGTTCTTCGAGAGTTGCTGACATATTCGTGGGACTTGATTGGTTTAGCGAAAATTCGCTGCGAAGTTAAGGGTTCTTCGCCAGTTCGTCAACAGGCAGCTGAGAATAATTAGCGAAATTTCGCTGGACGAGGTGATGCCGTCGTGAAATCTACCTTCATTCCAAGCAACTTTTGCTTCGAAAAGTGACATTAATGAAGGGGCCATGCAGCGATTATTCTTTTTCTATGGTCTTGGTCACGTTGGCCGATCCAATATGCTTATAGGAATAATGATACTGTGCTCAAACTCATTTGAGCCCTCTTGCTTCACTTGAAGTAAGTACAAGCTGCAGGTCACCAAGTTTTATAGCCAGGCTCTACTGGTATTTGTCTTTTATTATTTCACCATTAACCCTAACCCTATTATGCGATTCCCTACACTAACCCTTATTTGTCTGCTTGCTTTTTCTTTCACTAACCTTTCAGCCCAAACGAAAGTCGGGCTACGGGTGCTTGCCGGAAAATCATCTTTGACATCCCCCATCGATGCGCTTCCTCCGGATATTGGTCGTCATGACAACATCAACAGTACCACCTTTGGTCTTGTAGTGGAGACTAAACTTTCCAATACATTATCCATCCGATCGGGCCTGCAACAATCGCAGCGAGGCACTACACTTCGGCATGGAACGGTAAATGAGTTATTGGGGGCACTTGTTCCGCTTGATTACGAAGCCCAGGTTCGTATGAATTACCTTGAAGTTCCTTTAGCACTGAAATTGGAATTCCCCTTAGCCAATGACCAATTGGCCGTTTATGGCTGGGGAGGTGTCTCTGCGGGCTATGCGCTGACGGGCAGTGTTAGGGGAAAGTCCGCCTCGGACCCAGTGCAGCCCATGTCTACAAGTAAGATAGCCATGGACAACTATCTGTTCTCCCGGTACCACCTAGGGTTTACCGGAGGTTTGGGCCTTGGTCTCAACATGGGGAGCATCGTTCAATTTCGTCTGGAAGCAGCCTATGACCGAAGTGCACAGGAACGCAACATGCTTTCGGCTGAAAGTGGTAAGCATGGTTATCAGTTACTGCAGTTTGGTGCGGGGATGGTGTTTCGGCTTTAGGCGTTTGCTTAGGCCTATCATCTTTTAGTTTTTCTGGCGCGGCCGCGGGTGCGGGGGAAGGTAAAAGGCAAGGATAGAAAGCCGGGGATGGTACCGGAGGTTTGTGAACGGAATGAATCCGAGAGACGGACCTCCTGCCCTTTAGCAAAATCATTTTCCAGTCTGATATTCCGGATAATACGAGAATACTTCTGTTTCGGAAACGGATACCGTCGAGGCCAGCCCATCCGCGATCATGCCCGAAGGGCCAAAAACCGTAACTGGTTGCCGGCCCTGGGTTCCAACCCCAGTACGTGGGTCGATGATGTGACTGTAGCGAATTCCTTCCTTTTCCAGGAAGCGATAAGTATCTCCCGAGGTAGCAACTGCAGTGTTTTCT
>JBGCFZ010000026.1:0-10378 GCA_045110355.1 Lewinella sp.
TGGAAGAAAGTTGTGAAGAAGAACGTACCGTCATTGGCTTTGAACCCATCACCGTTTCGGCTACTGAATGGAGAAGCAGCAATTTCTTTTGCGGAGTAGGACAACCCGTTTGTACCACCAGTAGCTTCTACATTTACGACAACTACCTCTTTATGGTAGAAGAAAACCAGGGGTTGCATATTTATGACAATACCGATACTAATAACCCCGTCCCCATCACCTTCATGGAAGCCCCCGGCGGCCAGGGCATTGCCGTTCGTAATGGCATTCTGTACATGAACCAGTACACGGACCTGGTGGCGTTCAGCCTTGCTAACCCCGAACAACCAGAAATGGTAGGCCGGACGGAGGATGTATTTGAACCCTACAGCATTTTTGCCCAGGTACTTGAAGACGATGTTTTCGTGACCGGATTCGACGAAACCAACGAGCGCCGCACCATCACTTGTCAATCCCCCAATTTCCGAAGCCAGACGTTCTGGGATGGAAACGTGTTTTTTGCGGAAGACGCATCCTTTGTAAACCGAGCTTCCGGGAATTTTGACGCAGCCCTCTCTAATACCGTTTCCGGCGGTGCTGGCCCCGAAAACGTTGGTCAGGGCGGCTCCCTCGCCCGCTTCACCATCAATAACGGTACCCTTTATGCCGTAGACAACAACTCCCTCAGAGTGTTTGACCTATCCGACGCTGAAAATCCAGTTTTCTCCGACAACGTCGACCTTGGCTGGGGCATAGAGACCATCTTCCCCTACGAAGACAAACTCTTCATCGGTGCCAACAACGGCATGCACATTTACAGCGTAGCTACGCCTACTGCCCCAGAGAAGCTGTCCACCTTCGAGCACGTCCTCAGCTGTGACCCCGTAGTGGTTGCCAACGACATTGCTTATGTCACCCTCTGGGGAGGTCGTGATTGTGGAAGCACCGGTGACCAGCTCGAGGTGATCGACGTAAGTGATGCGCGTAACCCCGTTTCCCTACAGATCACGCCTATGAGCAACAGCCATGGCCTTGGAGTTGCAGAAGGCAAGCTCTTTCTGTGCGCCCAATGGGAAGGACTCAAAGTCTTTGACCTCACCGACGAAGGGTTGCTGGGAGAACAACTCTCCAGTCTCAGCAACATCAATGCCCGAGACGTCATCGTTCTTCCCGCTGACAACGACCTGATCGTACTCGGCTACGGCGAAGATGGCGTCCAACAATTCGATTATACCGATGAGGGCCAACTTACTGCCACCAGCAGAATTGATTTATGTGATTAAGGTACCGCGTGGTCGGCAATAGCGACTGTTCCAACCGCTAAGCACTACCTGAAACCCTGGCGGGACAGTCCATTATTCGCTCTAGTTTTCTGCCGGCCACGCGGCTTTTTCCTACCTTGTTGACACAATAATCTACCATGCGACTTACTATTCTGATACTCTTCGTTGTTTCTGGTTTCCTTCTTGGCCAGGCGCCCGCCAATCATTACGTTGACGTAGTACACCTCCATGGTGGAGATGCAGTTTCGGGAACGGTCATTACCTATGACTACGGTACTAGGGTGGTACTGGTAAAGGACAATGGAGCGACCCTTGATTTCAAATGGAATGAGGTTAAGCGGGTCAATTTCAGGCTGGATAAACAACGAGAAAAGGAGATTGCTGCAGAACAAAGACTAAGGGCTGAGCCCGAATCCGTTCCAGTAGAAGCCGCCGCTCCCAACAGGCAGTTAAAGCGAAAGCTTATCCATCAATTTAGCGCGGGGATGTCTTTCGGGGCTAACCAGGTAGACAACGGAGACTTCGGCTTTCGTTTTCGCAGAACTACCATTGGAGGCACAGCCGCCTACCATGTACTACGCAGGTTTAGGCGGGTCAATGTTGGCCTGGGCGCAGACCTTAGTTTGATGAATCACCGACTTCAGGAAAAAGTCCTTTCTGCCACCGGGCAGGTAGAATACCTTTTCGGGAACGGTAAAAGCAGGCCTTTCGTCCGCTTCGAAGCAGGGATGACTTATCCCTTCGGGGCAGGAAGCAGGGACGGAGAAGTAACCGAACGCGCCATCTCTCCCCTGATGCATCCTTCATTGGGCCTTGAATTTGGAGGAGAGAACGGACCACTACAAAGACTATTTATTGACCTCGGCTACCGGTTTTTCACCAATCGGTTCACCATTACTGACGCCAACCTCGACGTGATCCAACGTAAGGTTAGTTATCAACGATTGATCTTACGCGCAGGCGTAAGGTTCTAAGAGCGTGTCTCAACCTTCGAAAACTAAGATCAAGCTTACCATTGGCTAATTATCCTGACGACAAAGCATTGGTCTCCGCCTGCATGGCCGGAGATCGCAGAGCACAGGAAGTGTTCTACCGGCGCTTCGCGCCGGCAGCGCTGCGCGTATGCCGTAGGTACGCCCCCGGTAGGGAAGAAGCCATGGCGTTACTAAATGGTGGCATGATGAAGGTCTTCGAAAAGCTCGAAAAATTCCGATGGGAAGGAAGTCTTGAAGGCTGGGTGAAACGGCTGGTCTTCAACAGTGCCATTGATCAGTTCCGGAGCCAAAAGCAACGCCCGACCCTGGAGATTGCTGACTGGGATCGCCCAGCTGAAGCCGCCGCTACGCAATCCCTTTATGCAGACGATCTGTGTAAAATTATTGACCTCCTTCCCGAAACGAGCAAAGAAGTCTTCTGGCTTTTTGCCGTGGAGGGCTACAACCACGCCGAAATCGCCACTCAACTAAACTTCAGTGAAGGCAACAGCCGCTGGCACCTGAACAAAGCAAGACAAATCTTACGTAAAAAACTGCAATCCCACCCCTTTAAATCGAACCGCTATGCAGGCTAACAACGACCCGAAATGGACCGATGACGCCGCCTTCTGGAACGAAGCGTGGGCAGACATGGACAAACGACTCAACGAGCAACTCTCGAACCGAAAAGTTCCCGTAGTATGGTGGCGCCGTTATGGCTGGATGCTGGGTCTTCTCCTACTGATAACTGCCGTGGCAACGCCAGCCACCATAACCTTCTTGTCTCATGACAGTAAGGCAGAGGAGCAGGAATCAGCCTCGCCTAAAGCCCCAGCCAAGGTACTTCCTACCGTAATTGCAGATAACGATGACCAGTCCACTGTTAAGGAAATTAAGTCTGAAGAGCAGCTTCCTGCAAAAGCTATTATTGCTGACCGCAAATCTGACGAATCTGGTGAAACCGACTCTTCAAAAAGGTTAGGTGTTGCCAGCCCCTCCACTTTTGCCCTCAAGCAAGCCCCCCCCATTAAATTGGCAGACAGAAGTATTGAAACTGCGACTCAAAACAAGATTGCGTTTTCTCCTTCACCAAAGGAAGCCCCGATAGCGACAGCCGAAATAACAATTAAAAACAGTTCAACGGAGCAACTTCTGGAGGATATACCAACAGCACTATCCTCCTTAACTAGTCGACCTATTCGCGCAATTCAATTCGATCAGGATTATGGAACCGCGCAAATAGACGCTGTGGTTAAAAAGTCATCTCTGGCTTCCCGCTTATACCTCAATGCAGGATTAAGTAACGGCCTGCGGGGCAACAAAATCGGCTACTATGCCGGCCTACAGTACAACTTACCCATTAGTAAGCGCCTTTCTATTCCCGTAGGGCTGCGCTTTCGGCGAGACTTCCACCGATTTGTGGAATTAGCTGAATCCCAAACTACCATCAGATTCTTGCAGGGAAATTCAACCGCAGCTGCTGCACCTGATACAATTCTCTTTGCGTTCAATGCTGACAACCTTAGTGAAGTCGTTACCACGGGTTTCGAAGGCCGCATCGGTTTTGAGTATGCCGCCACACATCGATTGCGGGTTGGCGCTTCTCTTTCAATTAACTACCTGCAACTGGCCACCGCCCGGTTAACGACGCAGTCTCAGACAGAATTCGCAGGTGTTCAAGACCGCTTCCTTAATGAAGATGCAGACATTACCTTAGTGAGCGGATTGAGCCTCTCCAGCCAGTTCGACGCCTCTGTTACTGATCCCATCACCTCTCTTGTGACGAATAATGGTGTGGCGACCAATTCCCCAAGTTTCAATCAATGGACTGCCCATGCGGGACTCGACGTTGCCTACGACCTCAACAACAGGTTATCCCTCACCCTGGCCGGACGACGGTTATTCACCCAGCCCGATCAATCCAAAATAATTGGCATACAGCGAGGTCAGTTGGAGTTAGGTGCTCGGTGGCGGCTAAAATAACCTGCCGAGAGCCAAATATTTTCTAGTACAAAGGGTTTAAGGTCAAAGCATATCGTAAATCAAATGGCTTTATTTCTACCATTCTCGCAATTAGGGCGCGGCCGCAGGTGCAAGGAATGGTCAAAAGCAAGGTAAAAGACGTTGACACCAGGCAACTACGGGTCAATTGTTTGCTGGTTTTTCAATACTTTGCAAGCAAAGCAAAAGATTATGCACCATTTGTTCCTGTCCGATTTTGGCTTGTTTGTAGGCCGGTTTCACCCCTTACTCGTCCACTTACCGATTGGTTTTCTGTTGCTGGCAGCACTATTGGAATGGTGGCCGGGAGATAAAGCAAGGCCGGCCATCAGAATAAGTTGGTTTGTAGGAGCAGTTTCTGCGGTCGCTGCCGCAGGTTGTGGTTGGTTGTTGGCTGGTGAAAGTGGTGGTGGAGACACCCTTTTTTGGCACAAATGGTTGGGCATAAGTGTGGCCGTCCTGGCCGTCGTAGGGGTATTTCTCACGCGCAACGGCGGCAAAGCTGCCAAAGGGTTTGGCATTTTGGTGGCAGGACTTTTATCGCTGGCCGGTCACCAGGGTGGCAACCTTACCCACGGAGAAAGCTACCTTTTTGAGCACGCGCCACCACTTGTGCAGAAATTTGCCGGACATGCACCCGACAGCAGCGGTATACATGATTGGAGCCAGGTAAACACCGACAGCATCAACCTATTCGCCAGCTTTCTTCGTCCTGCCATCAATGAGTCGTGTGCACGATGTCACAACGCAGATAAACAAAATGGCGGTCTGAGGATGGACGAAGCCCACTTCCTGTTTGCTGGAGGCGACGGCGGGGCCATCATCAGCCCTGGAGCTCCGCTTGAAAGTAGTTGGGTAAGGCGCGTCACGCTGCCCCGGAGCAACGTTAAAGCGATGCCGCCACAAGGAACGCCGTGGGACTTTGCCCAAGTCCGTTTGTTGGAATACTGGATTAAGAATGGCGCGGATACTACCGCAGTATTAGACCCTCAAAATACGCCGGAAGACATCAAAAAACTACTGGAGCAGAACTATGGTCTCGACCTGAGCCCGAAGCTCTTCGTAGAAAAAATAATTGCACCTGCGGTCCCTGCCCAAAAACTGGAAGAATTGCGCCAAGTCAACTGGGCCGTAACGGAACTTGTGCCCGGTGGCCCGGCCCTGGAAGCCAAGCCCGAACCCGGTCGGACAATAGACGCAGCAGCATTGGCTAAGCTAGCGGAGCTTGCCCCGAAACAGGTGAGTTATCTCAGCCTGGACAGAATGCCACTAACTGATGCGGACCTGGTACCTTTAGCTAAATTCTCCAACCTGAATCGATTACGACTGAATGGGACCAAGCTTACCGTCGCTACCATTGAAAATTTAAGCAAACTCCGCCACCTGGAGAGCCTCAACCTTTATGATACAGCAATAGACGATGCTGTTTTTGCTCACTTGCAGCAATTTCCTGCGCTGAAACGGCTATATTTATGGCAGACTAAAGTTACTCCCGAAGCCGCCACCGCATTCGCCGAGGCTCGCCCGGCAGTTGATGTGAACACTGGCTTCAAATTTACTCCCGTTTCTGAAAACACTAGCAAATAAATGCGTTCTTCCCGTCGTCAATTCCTCCGGCAGGCTGGCCTGATCGGAGCTGCCTCTGCTGCATTCCCCCTAGCCGCACATGCTTCCCATCCATTCGACGATAAGCTGGTAGTCGGCCAGGGTGATTTTCAGTACAAAGTCGACAAATCATGGGGTAATCTCGATCCCGTTCAACAACCCATTCAGCATTGCCACGAGATGGTCATTGATACGCGCAAACGATTAATGTGCAGCACCGTGGCCAAGGACTTTAATGTCCTAGCCTACAATAAAGATGGAAAATTACTGGACAGTTGGCAGCTGAACCTAACCGAACCACATGGCCTAAGCAAGGCCGGGGAAGGAAGTGCGCAGACTTTTTGGATCACCGACAGTGCTGACGGAAGAGTCCTGAACCTTGACTTAAACGGCCGCATTATCCGGGAGTTAAAAGTGCCGGAAGACCAGATTCCTGCGGGAAAAGCCTTCAAGCCTACCGAAACGGCCGTTGCCGCCAACGGAGACATTTACGTAGCAGATGGCTACGGCACCAACCAAATTTTTCACTTCAACCCAAAGGGGCAACTCAAGAACGTTTTTGGCGGACCAAAGCACTTCAATTGCTGCCACGGCATTGTGGTTGACGATCGTTCGGGCAAGGAGGAGTTACTCATTACGAGCAGGGGAAATAAAGAGTTTCAGCGTTGGGCCATCAATGGCCAGCACCTGAGCACACGTAAGCTTCCCGGGCTCGAAATTTGCCGACCCGTTATTGCCGGAGATTTCACCATGTTTGCCGTTATCGTAACCAAAAGCTGGTGGAATTACGACGGTATGGTGGCTGTTCTCGATCGGAACTTTAACGTCATCTCCCTTCCGGGAGGTTCCGGCCCCACAAATCAGCAGGACTTCACGGAGATTGTTCATGATAATCAGACGTTCATGAATCCGCACGATGTCTGCCCCGACGAGGATGGGAACCTATTTATACCTCAGTGGTATAGCGGTAAGACCTATCCAATTCGTTTGAAGCGGGTTTAGGGACGTGGCGCCTAAATAGCACAACAATAACTAGGGTGTTCCGGCTGTCAGAGAAACGTCGGTACGCATTCTTATTAACCTTGTTCAGCTTAAAACTCCCTCCCCAACCCGTGCGCTTCGCGGCTGCCTTCGGCGGTCCCACGGGAGGAGGGCACGGTTTGGGAGGGAGTTTCTTACGATTACCCTGTTTACCTCCAGAATTCCAAGCAATGAACCCAGCACCAGTTTGTATGTTTGTGGAAAAGGAAGCCGTATCGGCCATCTAAATAACTAAAAAACCACCCGAATGAAATTTTTCATTGACACCGCAAACCTGAACGATATTGCAGAAGCCGAAGCACTCGGCATTCTGGACGGTGTAACCACCAATCCTAGCCTGATGGCTAAGGAGAAGATCAGCGGTGATGCTGCTGTAATGGCCCACTACAAGAAAATCTGTGAAATTACCGACGGTGACGTCAGTGCCGAGGTCATCAGCACCGATTTTGAGGGCATGAAAGCTGAGGCTACCGAACTGGTGAAAATTGCTGATAACATCGTCGTAAAAATCCCGATGATTCGTGACGGTGTAAAAACCCTAGCCTGGTGTGCTTCTCAAGGCATCCGGACCAACTGTACGCTGGTCTTTAGTCCCGGCCAGGCCATACTGGCAGCAAAAGCAGGTGCTACCTACGTGAGTCCTTTCATTGGCCGCATCGATGACATTGGTTGGGATGGCATGCAGCTGATTTCCGACATTGCAGAAATCTACGCCATCCAGGGTTTCGAGACAGAGATTCTCGCCGCCTCCATCCGTAATGGTAAGCACATTATCGATGCTGCTAAGTCTGGTGCCGACGTCGTCACTTGTGGCCTCAGCGCATTCGAAAGCTTATTCAAGCATCCACTGACCGACATTGGTCTGGAGAAGTTCTTGGCGGACCATGCTAAGGCTGCTGGCAAGTAATTTTCAGCAATCAGTGTTTAGCTTCAGTGGTCAGTATTCATTACTTACTGCTTGTTGGCTCAAATAGAAAATAGCCCCGTTCCGTTCTGGAGCGGGGCTTTTTTTTGTGGATGCTTGTTGATAGTTTCGCTTAATTCATTATAACTATTTTCTCAGCGGGAGCAAAGGTCCTCACCTCCTCCGCTACGGACGGGGCTCGCCTTCGTCCGCACGAAATCTACCCAAACGCTCTAACACATTCGCTCAGCGAACAGTTCGAGACTACCACACCATAGTGGCGAGAGCAAGACTCGACACTACGTAAATTAGACTTCTTCGAGCGTGAATTTTCGAGTTGGGGGGAGATCTTAAAATTGGGCAAGGGGCCTTACCTACCCCCAAAGTCATTCAACAGTTGCCTGAAGGTTGAAGAACCGTACATGCCCTGCCCATTGTGGCCAATTCCATCGACAATAACCTTCTCATGAACCTGCTGGCCGGGAAAGGCCAATTCCAGGTAACGAAACATCTGCTCCCCCCTGGCAAAGCGCGTAGGGCCCAATAAGGTAGCGTTACAGTCCGTCGTATTCAGCGATGGATCAGCCTGGTTACCATTCCCCAGCAAGTAGGTGACATCGCGCCCCAAAAATCGCTCATTGAAGGTGGTACTGTTTGTATTCGCCAAGTAAGGGGGCAAGACCGTATATCCCAGCGGCCAGATATTGTAACCGGTACAATTAGTAGGCGTAAATAACTGGTTAGTGTTACCGTTAACGCGTTGCTCGCCCGGGTAATAAAAATACTGACTATTGGCCACCATGTAGTCGAACGTTAGGGCAGGCAGGGTTTCTTCGACCTGATTAGCCGCAGCGTAGAGATGCGTAAACAGGGCGCCGGAAGAATGGCCGGTCACCATGATCTTCTCCAGCACCGGGAAGTGAGCCTGGTCTCCAAGCTGCGTGATAAGTTGATCCACAACACTGAAGGAGCTTACCGCTGATCCTGCTGCGGCGTTGCTCCCTTCTCGCCAACCGCTACCGGACCAGAAAAGCTCGTTTGTCGCCGCTTCTCCCGCGTTCTTGAAGATGGGCGCGATCACCAATATGTTATCCTCGAGATCAGCCGACCGTAAGGCGTTCATTAAGTAGTTAAAATAATCATCACCATTACGGTTGACGCCGTGTATTACGATGATGGCCGCAGTAATGCTTTCCCACCGCGCAAGGTCTTCGTAAATCGGGAAACTAGCATAGAATTGAAAATCCCCACCGGTACTTCCCGTGAAGGTAGAGGTTCTCAGGCAATTCTGGGTGGCTGAAGTACAGGCCGGCTGAGAGGTGATGGCACCGTCCGCCGTAGTGGTAAATGACAGGCTCAGTTCGCTCGATAGTTGCCCGCCGTCGACAGCGATCGGGGTGCTGAGGATACGTAAGGTGTAGGTCGTCTCGAAGGCCAGATTTGCGCGGATGGTGGCTCCGGAAGACAGGTTCATATAACTGAAGTCCGGCATCGGGTTATCGGTTGCGGAGGTCAAAGAAAAAGCCATTTCAAAAGATGCGGGGGCCAGTGCCCGCGAAAAAGTAATGCCTATTTCTGCCGCAACCGGTAGGTCTTCGGCACCATCACTGAGCTCTGCGTTGTTCAGCTGAATGGAGAACAGGTTTATGGGGTCGATATCAGTATCGCCGTCGTCACCACAACCTAGCGCGAGTAGCGGTAAGCTTAGTAGGAATACGTAAAATTTGAGGTTCGACTTCATAATTGGTTTGTTGGTGTGATCTAGGGAAGATAATATTTTCTCTGGCTACGTCAATTACACCTAGTGGTACGTCAAGTTTGATTTTGTGTACAAGGTGCTGGTAGATTTTTTCAGTTGGTAAGGCGCTCCAACCGGGGCTCAGTGAGGATTTGAGCAACGCAGCCAGCTGGGGAAAAGATACCGCAGATTACACCAATTTTAAACTTGACGCAGTACTAGCTACACGGATTTACACCCTCCGATGAACTTTTCAAACTGGGCTATCGCCCATTTGAAAAGATGCATCGGAGGAGAAAATCACTTTCTTTCTACTCACAAAAACCGTAAACGCAGGCAGAATTCTGCGTAGTGGTGGATGGCGCGGCACAATCCAACCCGGCGGTCCTGAATACACCTCCGGATTTATAAGCCCAGCTACCGGAGTATTCCCAGGGTTGACCGGTACCATCGACGTCGGAATCGCCATAGGTCTGAATTACGGTCATGTCCAGGAACAGTTCGATCCCGTCGTCCCCGTTTTGGTTCATCTCGTCGGCCTGAATCACCAAATCGTAGCCGTCGTAGCAAGCGCCAAAGTAGCTGGCCAACGTGGCGGGTTCCCGCGCGACGAGGATGTGGTCACCTTCACTTACAGACTCCGCCGGATAGGTAAACTCCTGCCCGTCGGTACCGCCCCCGTTGTTGGCTACCCCCAGGCCGTAGACGCTGAGGTCAGCAATGTCGCGGTTGGCGCGCACGTGTACGGCTTTACCGCCGTTGGTGCCCGAACCGTCCCACAGCAGCGCCAGGACACCCTGAAGTTGCAGGGGAGTACAGAAAGGATAGGAACACTCGGTTGCGAAGACACCGG
>JBGCFZ010000027.1:0-6440 GCA_045110355.1 Lewinella sp.
CGTCAAGATGTTTTGACTATAGCAACAGACCAAACAACCACAAATTCACAAGTAATTGCCGTTGATATGTTTACCGGATTTAATGACTCTCATTTGGCAGATGAAGTTCATTATAATGAAGCAGGAGCTGAATTTATTGCGATTAGATATTACAACGTGCTTGTAGATGTATTGGAATAAGAAAAAACTACAGCCTACTGAATAGAGAAAGGCAAGGAAGAAATTGGTTAGTCGCTACTTTTTAAACCGATAACTTTCTTGGGTGAATCTTAGTTTCTTCCAACTGGCTACAACAGTTAAGTATAAGAGCGGTAGCGGATTTCAAGGCAATATCAAGCGCGAATGTGATAGGACAATCACATCTCAATTCTTGTTTCATCTGTCAATTTCATTCAAAATAACTTGTACAACAAAAGCTCTTCTACAATTTAACTTGCAGAACAGAAGCAATAAATTTTAAACAGCTCACAAAAATGAATACAGAAACAATTTCCATTTTAGGATTAGCCCTATCTTTAGCTCCAGCAGCCGTACATGCTGTAGAGGTTATCAAGCCCACTTGGGTACGTTGGGTAGTGAATTTAGTGTTGCCTTTGTTTGCACCTGGCTTGCCAAACAAACAGCAATCCATCAATGAAAAGGAGCAGTTAAATATGCTAGATGCTGCTATTGCTGCCGCTCCAGAAGCCAAAAAGACTGCTGCTAAAGATTACATTTTTATCCTGCTGTTTGAGCAAAGACAAGGTGCCTTAGCGTTCATTGCTATGTCTGTAGCTTCTATTTATGCAATGAGTTTGTCTTTACCTGAACGACATACTATTCACTTGATGTTTATGGTAATGTCTGCACTATTTCTATTGGTTGATGCCAATCAAGCAGGGATTCCATTCTTGGGGCATCATCCTAGAGTATCCAGAAACGGGCGTAATGTATGTATTGTGTTTTGTCTTTTGTGGATTGCATCTACCGTACTGAATTATCTGGCATTCAATGCGTCATCGATTCAATAAAATTTTTTATGCTTCAATAATGGAACTCCCCATCAACTTTATCCAGGCCTTTCAGCAGGGTGTAATAGCCCGTCCATTGTCGTTTGAGGGTACCGAAGGGGTGCTCTGCTATGGCTTGGCGCTGCTGGTAGACTTCAGGGGTATTGTATAGGTTGTCGCGATTGGCCTCGACGGCGGCGGCGTGCTTCAGACGGGTGATGTTTCGGGCGGCGTTTTTGGCAAGCGTACAGAGACAATGTACCCGCAAGGGGCATTACTCGCAGGACGGACAATGTTTGCAGGCGGTAGGCGGCGCGCGGTAGGTCAGGAAGTTTACAGGCCCATAAACGTTAAATCCTTACCACCGCCGATAGTGTACGCACGGTTGCATGATCATTCCCCCCCAAAGGCTCTACCGTCACATTAAGCGATTCGGCGTCATCCAGGTAAGCCATTTGGAGTAATTCTTCCCGGGCAGCCTGGTAGTCAAAGGTCCCAAGGCTTTTCATCTCTCCATCAATATCGGCCCAGAGCTGGTAGGTTTTATCCGCAGGAATGTCCGGCAGATCTACCACGTGTAGTAGACAAGCTTTCTTGTTCGGATTCCAATACACAATGACCGAGCTATTGGGCGCATAGTCCGTACCGTTGAGGACCGACGCCTGGGTATCGGGGGCATTAACGAGCGCAAATAGACGATTCGTTTTTTCGCAATCTTCCTCCACCTGAGCGATCTGTTCGGTATAGGTTATCACCTGTGCTTCCAGATCATTGATGCGCTGCTGTTGCCAAAACCAGACGCCGCTACTGATGAGTAGTAAACTGGCTGCATAACCCATCCATGAAAAGCGCAGCCGGCTCGAAGTTATCTGTGGTTCAACATTATAGTCTTGTTGCAGGACTTTATCCCGCAAGTTCGGTGGCGGCAAGATGTCCTCCTCAAAGGCCATTCGCTCCATGGTCACTTCAAGCTCGTCCAGCGCTTCCCTTATCTCGGGCGAGGAACGGCGTAGTTCCAATACCTTCGCTTGCTCCTGCTCGGTTACTTCTCCCAGCACGTAGCGCTCCAGTAAGTCAGATTCTATAATGTCCCTGAGTTCTTTTTTCATGTTTTCTAGTCTACAATGGCGAAGGCAGCTAAAAGCGCGGCGGTGGTGTCAAAATCATACCATTTTCGGAGTTCTCGCAAACCTATTTTTACCCGAGATTTGACGGTGCCCAAGGGTATTTGGAGCCGGTCGCTCACCTCTTGTTGAGTGTACCCCTGCAGGTACAACAGGCTAATGACCGTCCGATATTTTTCGTCAATCTTGTTCAGCATACCTTTCACATCCACAGTCTCGGGCATTGTTTGGCGCGACTTATCAGATAGATATACCAGTTTTTCGTCTGTTTGGACGTCAGTCTGTTGCCGAAAGCCCTTAGAGTTGCGCTTATTAATCGCCAGGTTTCGGGCGATCTTGACCATCCAGGTAAAGAGCCGACCCCGTTCGGGGTCATAAGTAGCCCCGTTTTTCCAGATTTTCACAAAGGTGTCTTGCAGGACCTCGGCGGCGTCCTGCTCTCGTCCTACAATCCGGTAGATGATGCCATAAAGGGCATCTCCGTAATGGTCGTAGATCAGCGGGATACACGCTTGATCTCGGGCCTGCAGTTGATTGCATATGTGTTGGTAAGCCTGTTTGGACAGCATGCACCTTTAACTCGAATTTTATTTTTTGGTTCAATTGCCCCTTTGGGTTAGGTATAAGTCCAGGTTTCCAAATAAACCACTGCTTAATGCCATACTTAAAAAAAAATGGAAAAAAATCTCTGCAAAAAAATCCAACCTGATTTTTTCCCTGTAGATATCAATGTCAACCGATTATTTCAAGGAAGTCTTCCTTCCAAATAAAACAATTCAGTTATGAATAAGATCCTTTTTATTGCCTTCTTGAGTCTTTGTGTATCTGCTCAACCTGCTTTCGCCCAGTGTGGCAGTCACCATAGTAAAGCCAGTAATGTATCCTACACCCACGAAAAGGACATTGTAGACATTGCCGCCTCCAGTGACAATTTCAGCACCCTGGTGGCCGCAGTAAAAGCTGCGGACCTGGTCAGTACGCTGAAGTCAGACGGACCATTCACCGTATTTGCACCAACCAATAAAGCGTTTAACAAACTCCCCGCAGGCACAGTAGCGTCACTGCTAGAACCAAAGGCCAAAGACAAATTATCCACCATCCTCGCTTACCACGTCATACCGACAGATATTTCAGCAGAGATGTTGGTAATGGCCATCGAGGCCACTGGCGGTAATTTCCAGATGAAGACCGTAGCGGGCAATATCCTTACGGCGACCATCAAGAATGGTCGGGCGGCATTAGTCGACGCTCAGGGAAATACCTCTTACATCACGCAGACCGATTTGAACGCGTCCAATGGTACCATCCATGTGATTGACACGGTGGTGTTACCTTAAAAGTTACCCCCCAACATTTTATCCGCACTCATTAGGTCTTCCTAGTGAGTGCGTTTTATGTGTCCTGAAAAAGAGCAAATTAGGTATAGTAAACATATTTTGATGAGCAGTCTTGTAGAAATTCTCTTGCGAGTTTGTCCGCAATCCAGCCTAACAACCAATGTAAGCAACTAATTATCAATCACTTAAACTAAATTACTAGTTTTTAGTGATAAAACCGTGACTTCTCGCGTAACCATCACAGTATACCGGAGTACCCCTTAACAAATCACCACCTAACCGTTTTATTATGCAGCTACCCTACCTAACCACTTTCCTTGGCCTCCTTTTTGCCACCGTCCTCAGCGCCCAGACCAACTTGCCCGTTCTATACTCTACCGACACCATTGTCTACGTGCGAGATGGAGACGACTCTCAGCCGGAAAGCTGGCGCCTAGCTCCCGAACTACGTCCGGACCCTTTTATCTCCAGTAAGCTCGGCGAACGCATTACTTTTATTTCTGACCTTGACTCCATCAGTTGCACGTTAGAAAAAGATAAGCCCTTTGACTTTGTCGTGGTCCGAGGAACCGACTCCGCCTTCACCCGCATCACTTACGAGATATCCAAGCTTGAGGTATTGAAAACGTATGCCGCCTACGACACGGAAGAACAAATGGTCATTCCCGCCTTCACCTACGCCCCTGCCGATAGCCCTCCCCTCAAGGCACTGCGGGAAAAGTATAACCTGGATTCTATTGCCGGTCAGGGAAATGATATCTCCCAAATGCTCAACCTTATGCGTTGGGTCCACAACAGCGTGGAACATTACGGAGGCAAAGGCAATCCCGAAACCATGGACGCAGACGCCTTAATCATCGCTTGCGGGGCGGGCAAAGGCACTCTGAACTGTCGCGGACTCGCCGTCGTACTCAATGAGGTATACCTGGCCATGGGCATTCCTTCCCATTTTGTCACTTGCCTTCCCCGAGACCCCAATGATTTCGATTGCCATGTTATCAACACCGCCTATTCCCAACACCTTGGCAAGTGGGTCTGGCTCGATCCTACGCAGAACGCCTACATCATGGACGAACACGGCACCTTACTAAGTATACCAGAAGTACGCCAACGGCTCATCAACGACGAACCGCTGCTCCTCAACCCCGACGCTAACTGGAATTACCGAGGAACAACCGATAAGGCTTGGTATCTCGATTATTACATGGCCAAAAACCTTTACCGCTTTTCCACGCCGCTACACAGCACCTACGGCTATGAAACCAGCGCCACCAATAAGCAACGTGCTTATGTAGAACTACGGCCAGCAGGAACAGCAACTGAGCTATCGCCCAAAGAAGTCGAAACCTGGGAAAGTGGTGTACAAGAAACTCGCTACCGAACGCACAACCCGGACCTCTTTTGGACGAAGCCCGTCATCGGCAAAAAGTAAGTTTTAACCGACTGAAATTAACGTTCGTTAGCACCTGTTCTTACGGCCAGGTATTGACAGGGCAATGACTCGATGCACAAAGAAATACCCCGCTTCCATACGCTACGGTTTTCCATCTATTCAGCGGATCGGGTGCTTTAACGAATACAGAGGGGCAATTCAACCGATTGGGAAGAAAAGTGAAGTACAAAGTTTTGTCGGAATACGGGCAAAGGGTTTACCAGGAACTCGGTATTCGTAACCTATCCCATTTTTTAGAAAAGTGAGGAAGTTCTGGTCTTACCTTAGCCCTTCAAAACCATCAGGCCAAAAGCCCCACGACATTGTCTCCACTATTAGCCCTTTTCAATATTGCTGTTTTCCAGGGAATCGTGCTGGGAGTGATTGTTCTGCGGTCCCCCATTTTCAAGAGCGACGCCAATAAATACCTGGCCTTCGGTGTAATTGGACTCTCCTTTTCATTACTTAGTCTGGCTTTATGGTTCGCTGAAGGTTACGAACAAAGCCTGCTGCTGCTCGTCCTTGACATTTCCACCTCGGGAGCGCTGTTCCCGGTGCTCATCCTGCTCTTCATTGTCAACCAGGTAGATCATCCGTTTCGGCATTCCGTCGAAAGATGGTGGTTGTTTGCTCCGCACTTGTTATGGGTTGTCCATGGTGCACTGGATGCAATCATTGACCCTACCACATCATCCTTCGTTGTTCAGGCTATTTTAGATGTAGTCGGAGGCCTTTTATTTCTGCTAGTGCTCGTATTCATTCCGGGCGTTTTACTATACACCTACACCTTTCTCAAGTATGCTGGGAGCCCCCAGGAAAAACGATGGCTGACCCAGCTATGGTTTGGGGTTTTTGTTGTCCTGAGCTCCTTGGTGTCGTCTGCATTCTTTGCTATGTTTTCCCTCATCGACTTTGCCTCGGCGTTGAAAATAGTCGCGTTGGGTGCCAGCTTTCTGATCCATTGGATCACCTATAACGGCATCTTTAAATTCAGGTTATCCAAAGACCAGGAGGAGATCAGAGCTTTGGTCAGGAAGTGGAAGTCAGGCTACGTTAAGCCAGCCGTCCCACTTCCCCCATTGCCTCCTGAAAGTAGTGAAAAACGAACAGCCGCTATAACCGCCGAAAATTCATATTTCAAAAAGCTGGAAGCGCTTTGCGTCAACGAACGGATATACCTCGACAATACGCTGGACAGAGATCAAGTAGCTGAAATGTTAGGGATAAGCCCGGGCTATGTTTCTCAAATCGTCAACACCATTACGGGAGATAATTTCTCGACCTACATCAATCGCTACCGGGTGGAAGCGGTCAAAATAATGATCGCTGACGCTGAGTTTGACAACTACAGTTTACTGGCGATTGGGCTAGAATCCGGGTTTTCCTCAAAGACCACCTTTCACACAGCTTTCAAAAAATTGACGGGAATGACGCCAAACATGTACCGAAAAGCACACAAATAGGTTCGGATTCATTGAAATTCAAGGTTTTGGAACTCCCCATAGTCGCAATCGTCCGACTATTGCCATAGAACCAAATGAATGAAACCATGAATTTA
>JBGCFZ010000028.1:0-43202 GCA_045110355.1 Lewinella sp.
CCATCACCACTCTTCTGGTCGTCGTTTTTCACCCGAGATCTACGGTTCTGAGATTTGAAGTCAATTTGCCCAAATTTGTGGGAAAGGTTGAGACCGAAACTGCGGAAGGGAATACTGAAGGAACTTAACTGATTAAAGCTAGGTCCGCTAAGCTCAGAGATGAAATCTTTGTTCTCGTTCCATGGCTCAATCACCCGGATACCGAGGCTGGTACGTTCGCTAACGGTCCAGTTGGCACCCACGCTGATGATGCTGAAGCTTGCCGTTGCGCCCTGGAGGCTTTGGTTCCGGTTCCGGAAGAAGCTGAACAGATCCAGCCTTACTTTTTTGGAAAACTCAAAACTGCCCCCCACATTACCGCTGATGACGTTGGCTGACCGCGTCAGCTGCTCCCCACCCGCAAAGCCTGTTCCGTTGTACCGTCCGTAGTTGAAACTGCCGCGCAGTTGTAGTTTTTTCCATAGCTTGAAGGAAGTGAAAATATTGGCACCGTAGGTATCAGAACTGCCAATGTTCAAATACGTGGTTGTACTGGAAATGCCATCATCGCTCAATTCCAGGAAGCGTTCGATGAGGTCATTGGTTTGCCGTAAATAAACAGCGCCGTTGAGGACGACACCTTTGATGTAGGTATTGTAGGCCACTTCATATTGTCTTACCCGCTCCGGCTCCAGGCCGGGGTTACCAATCGTCAGGGTGTTGGGGTCAGAGATGGCGGTAAACGGATTGATAAAGAACAAGCTGGGGCGCTGGATGCGTTCATTATAACTCGCCTTGATGTTGCTGAATCGGCTGAGTTTCCTGTTCAGGATGATGCTGGGCAATAGGTTCTGGTAACTGTTGTTGAAACTCGGATTCTCACTGCGGAAGTCTCCACCAATCTCCGTTACCTCGTAGCGGGTGCCGGCCACCAGGCCCCATTTGTCTCCGAGGCTTACGTTGAAGGAGACATACCCTGCGTAAACATCCTGGTCATAGAGGAAAAGGTCCGTTAATCTGGTGTCCGTCACAAACTGCGATTGATCTGTTTCTTTGACCTGCGTAAAGTAGTCGCTGTCAATACGCCGGATGACGGCTTTGACACCCGTCTCCATTTTTACTTTCTTGCTGAAGGGATGTACGTAGTCGACCTGCCCGGTATACTCGAGGTTGAGCCCCTCATTTTCGTTGATGATGTCCCGCTGGTAAATGTCAAGGTCTCCGGTCTGATCTACCAGGTTTTCCGTAAGGCTTTCCTGGCCACTTACCTGGAATGCGAAGATGAGTTCCTTGTCTTTTTGGTTGGGGAAGGTCTTCCGGTAATCCAGGGTTGCGTCGAATCCGCCGCCGCTGGTGAAACCGTCGTTGAACCGGCTGAATTCGATGAGGTCAGCATTACCGAAGTTGTCGATGTTGCCATTGGTAATACCTTCCCCGCCACGCCGCCGGCTGTTGTAGCGGCCACTGAGGTTAAGGCTGTTGTAAGCATTGAAATCGTAAAAGGCGCCCAGGCTACCGTTGAGGCCCAGGTAAGTAGATTCGTTGATACCCCGTTGGGTGAGCTGCCGGATGGGGGAGCCATTGGCGAGGTCGGTCCGGTCAAATTCGATCTCCGAATCACGGGGCCAGCTCCAGCGCCCGTTCATACCGGCGTTGAGGCCAAAACGGCCCATCAGAGCGTTGAGGTTGAGCCCGCCGCTATTTTGCCGGGTTCCAATACTGGAATTGACCGAGCCGGTGAAGCCCTGTGCTTCTTTCTTTTTGGTGATGATGTTGATGATGCCCCCGGAGCCTTCTCCATCATAACGGGCGGACGGGGAGGTGATGACCTCCACACTCTTGATCTGATCGGAGGGGATTGATTTCAGTGCATCCGCCACGCTGGCAGCGAAGATGGAGGAGGGACGGCCGTTCACGAGAATCTGAAGATTCGAAGAACCGCGAAGACTGACGTTGCCTTCGAGGTCAACGCTGAGCAAAGGAACTTTGCGGAGTACATCGCTGGCGTCACCGCCCTGGTTAGTGGCGTCTTTATCGGCGTTGTAGACCATCTTATCGATACGGTTTTCCACCAGGGATGCTTCACCGGTCACTTCAATGGCGTCCAGCGCGATGGCGTCGGCTTCCAGGGTTATTTTCCCGAGGTCCAGGTCCGGTTTTTTTGGCGTGGTTTCTACGTCGCTTACTACTTTCTCGGTGTACCCAATGAAGCTAATCTTTAATTGGTACTTATTCGCCGGTACGTCGGCCAGCTTAAAGCTGCCATCAGCCTCGGTGATGGTACCGGTTATTTGCTTGGTGCCATCCGCTGACAGCAAGACAATGGTGGCAAATTCAACCACCTCTCCACTGCTGGCGTCCGCGATCTCCCCTTTAAGGGTACCCTTAATAGCCGGGGCGCCGCCTCCAGGGCGGCCACCCCCGTAGGAACTTGCCGGCCGTTGGGCACTTAGGCTTAAAGAAACAAACAATAAACTCAGTGGAAGTATTAGTCGAAGAAGTGTCATGGCTGTATAAGAATTTTTGTGGATTATTGTTTAGCAACTATGGTGCATCCACCAACAATCTTGCCAATCAGTAAACATATGGAACAAAAGTCCTACGGCAACGATCCGAACGGGCCTCCAAAATAGCATAAGAACATAACAGCCAATGGCAGGGTAGGTGTGCAACCAATGAAAACCGATGCTGCAACGATCAGGGTCGAAAACGGGGACTGCTAAGAGGTGGTCCAGGTCTACCAGCATCGTGGCGAGCATAATTAACCAGGCCCGTTGCCAATGGTCGCGGAAGAAAAACCAGGCCAGTAAGCCGGGGGCCAGGAAGTGAAGGCCGTAATGGAGGGTGGTTTGGAGCATTTAGTGTTTAGGATTCAGGGTTCAGTGCTCAGGGTTCAGTGTTCAGTGTTCGGGATTCGGTATTCAGTATTCAGTATTTAGGATTCAGCACTCAGGGTTCAGGGGGCAGTGTTCAGCAGTCAGCATTATAATGCACGAAATAACTGCTGGCCAGGTTTTTCCGAAAAAAGCCATCACTTGCCAAAGGCAGGCCGATAATTAACAGCCATCCGAAGCACGGGGCAAATAAGTTCCACTGATTCCTGAACCCTGAACTCCGAACACTGAATCCCGAATCCTGAACCCCGAATCCTGATTCCTGAACCCTGAATCCCGAATCCTGAACCCTGAATCCCGAACCCTGTGCACTGAATCCCGAACCCTGATTCCTGAACCCTAAATCGTTCCAGAGAACGACCCAGTAAGTAAAAACCGCATCACGAAGACAAGTGCGATACTCACCACCAGCCCGAAGGAGACTTTAGCCAGGTCTTTGCCAATATCCCGGAACGCCGGCTTAAGGTTCAGTCGGCCGGGGAGCGTTTCGTAGTAAGCAACTGCAGCCCGGGCGATCATCACCACGGCCATCAGTGGCACCATCCAGGGAAGGTCAGTAACGGCATCTCGGAGGTAGACGACATAGCCGATCAGCGCAACGATCACTACGTTCAGCCCAATTCCGGCGTAGTGCATTGCCGGTGCCCGTTCAACGTCGCTTGGTTCTTTGATTAATTCTACGGTGTATCTAATGGCAATTTCCCGACCCGCCAGTAAACCAAGAAATACCCAGGTCGTTGACATCGGAACGTTGCTGAACTCCTTGAAGAAAAGCAAGAGAATGCCGTAGATGAAATCCACGATGGTGGCAGAACGGATGTCCGTCGTGTTGGTCTTGGCCTTAACGATCTTCTGGATGTTACCTCCCTTACTGTAGAAGATAACGGCTAACATGGTGAGCAGAATGGCCAAAGATATCCCGATTTCCATACCCGTCAGTGACCGCGGCAGGTAGACATAAATGTTGGCAAAATCCTGAATTAGCCACTGGCCCCACAAAAAACCGGTGGAGCACCATTGCAGGATCGTCCAATTACGCTTTTGGCTCGCGGTGATTTTGTTGTCCATGAATCGCTTGTCGAGCAATTTGGTCACGAACTGCCACACAATAATGGCCAGCAGAAAAGCGAGTGCGTAGCCCAGGATGGACTTCAGGGTCATGTCCATGAGCCCCTTCGGCTTAAAGAAAGTAAGCACAAGGAACGAAGTACTAACGGGGATTCCTGTCCGGGTAAGCAGCATCAGCACGAGTGGCGGCAACAGGTATGGCCAGCTCATGTTGTCCACAAAAGCGTACTTCTCTAGCCTGCCGTAGCTCACGTCTCCTCCATACTGATACCAACCGTAAATGAGGGTGAAGGCAAGGATGGAACCGGCAAATCCCCACAGTACGTACCACGGTCGTTCCTCATTAGAAGAGAGGAACGTTCCCAGGGTCTGGATCGAATCGTTACCAACTACGGCATAGCCGGCCAGGATAAAGCCCAGCCACATGATGATTAAAGTAGGATCCATTGAGTACTTGCTTGAGTAGTTCGCTTATGGAGGGCGAATATACCCGCTATTGACGCTTGTTAGGTTAACTCTAGGTTAAGTCGGTAGGGCATTAAATCGCCAGGATGCTTGCCATCCTGATCAAAGCCTCCCGAGGCTTCTTCTCTTTATGAATCGCTTCTTCAAACGGACAAGTGAAAATATTGTCATTAACGATGCCAATGGCTACGTTCTCCTCACCTTCCAGCAAACGGTTTACGGCGTGGTGGCCTAGCCGACTGGCCAGTACCCGATCGAGCGCCGTCGGGGCTCCGCCCCGCTGCAAATGCCCGATAACGGTCACCTTAGGTTCCATGCTTGCCAGTTCGTCCTTGATCTTGTCGGCGATGCCCGCAGCCCCGCCATTGGGGTGGCCCTCAGCCACAATCACAACGCTGAACAACTTACCCCTTGCCTTATTCTTTTTCAGCACCGTTTTGAGGTCTTCAATATTGGTCTCCGATTCAGGAATCAGTACACTGCTGGCACCAGACCCAATGGCCGTGTGCAGTGCGATGTAACCAGAATGACGGCCCATTACTTCAACGAAGAAAAGGCGGTTGTGGCTGTCTGCCGTATCCCGAATCTTGTCAACGGCCTCAATGGCCGTGTTGACCGCCGTATCGAATCCGATGGTGTAATCGGTACCGAAAAGGTCATTGTCGATCGTTCCGGGAACCCCAATAAAGGGGATGTTGTGTTCTTCGCTGAAGACTTTAGCACCGGTAAACGTTCCGTTTCCACCGATGGCAATACAAGCATCGATGTCGTATGCCCGCAAATGATCAGCAGCCATGGCCCTGCCTTCGGGAGTCATAAATCGCTTTGAACGAGCCGTGCGCAGCACGGTGCCGCCACGTTGGATGATGTTGGCCACATCCCGGCGTTCCATCCGCTTAAAATGTCCATCGATCATACCTTCATAACCACGTTCGATACCGTAAACGTGTAGTTTGTTCCAGGCGGCAGTTCTCACTACCGCACGTAGAGCGGCGTTCATTCCCGGAGCATCTCCTCCCGAAGTAAAAACGGCAATACGACGTATATTTTCTCTTTTCATTTTTTTCAGTTGGGTGGCGGTCAGGGAAGGCGCGCAAATGTAGTGCCTTAGTCCTTTAGTCCGTATTCAATTCGGACTATTAACGCGAATAAAGAGCTAAAATGAAGCTCTCTTGCCTACGTCTTGGTAAGTCATCTGGATTTGCCGATTTCACAAGGGCCCGCTTATGCATTGATCTAAGTTATGCGGGGGTAGAGGCTTAGCGCATGATGTATTATAAATTCCCCCGATGGAAGTCCGCTAAGGCTTCGATGGGTTTGTGTACGAACCTGCCCACTTTCAGGTCTCGTTCATGCATAGCGGCTAACAGAATTGGCTTGAAGTGGAAAGCGATCGATCCGATAAAACTGATGGGCACGCCCAGGTGGCCTCTGTACTTCCGGACGTGACGATCCAGGAATTCGGCAAAGCTGCTAAAAACGATCTTCTGAATCAGCGGATGTGTCTGGTGCTCTCCCATGAACCGTGTGAAGCTGGCTAGGTAGGTATTCGGAACGTCGGATTCATAGACCTTGTCCAGGATTACCGATTTGTCAATTTTAGCGTATTGTTCGAAGGCGTCGTTGAGGTCTTCGTCCAATTCGCGGTAGAAATAAGCGCGCAGGAGGGCTTTGCCAAGGTGAGAGCCACTGCCCTCGTCTCCCAGCATGAAGCCAAGGTTGGTAACGTTGTCGGTTACGTCATTTCCATCATACGAACAGGTGTTTGAACCAGTACCTAGTATGCAAGCAATGCCGGGATCATGACCACAGGCGGCTCGGGCGGCGCCGAGCAGGTCGTGCATGACCAATACTTTTGCTTCCGGCCACGCTGCCGAAATCCGATCCGATATCACTTGCTTTCTCTTATAGTCCCAACAACCAGCGCCGTAATAGTGCACTTCTGTTGGGTTCAAACCAGGTAGTAGGTCCCGGGTAAGTTTATTCATCTCTTCGTGGAACAATTCTTTGGGATGAACCACCGGATTATATCCTTTGGTATGGACGAAGGAGCTCTCACCGTCTTTTGCTACCCAGGCCCAGTCTGCCTTCGTGGAACCAGAATCAGCGATCAATATCATGTGTCAACTTATTTGGCCTGTGAAGGTAGTGTATATTTTACACTAAGTGCTTTTTTTGGCGGGAACGCAGGTGCAATGAAAGTAGAAGAAGAAAGGTAGTTCAAATTACCGGGTTTTAAAATACGATACCGGATATCGTGTTATGACGACTTGTTGCATTGCCGAGAGACTTGTTTGACTTCTTAAGATAAAATGTTTTTAATTTGGTTTTGAAAAACATTTTTACTTAAATTTGTTTTAAATGATGCGGTCTTTACCCGTTTTGGTTGCAAAAAGAAAAAAACATGTCTCTAAATAATACACCACAATCCACGGCTATTGGTCGGTCGGTAGCTAAGATCTTTGACTATGCTTTTCACTACAGCGTGGAAATATTTCTCATTGTGTTGATCCTTTACATCTGTATCAGCCGGGGGCTGACGTTCAGTATCGATGTCTACGATCCTCTGGAGCCAACTGCCGGCACAGCCCTTTCTGAAGCTTCGGTGGCTGGCGGCTGGCTGGATGGGGTAGGGCGGTCGGCCACTGCACTATTGGCTTCGTTCTCTACGCCGGTGTCGGAGGTGACGGACGAACGTACCGTTGCCATTGATGCTGTGCATAAGGGATTTAATGAAGTTGCCCCCACTAATGACCCCGCGCCCCACATCAGTAATATGACCCTGGTGCTCAGTCCTGATTACGGTGAACGAAAAAAACTTCCTCCGCACATCATTAAGGCCAAAAAGGATCGTGTCCAAAACTACCTGGAACGGTACGGTGAGATTGCCCGTAAAGAAATGGCCGATTATGGGGTGCCGGCAAGTATTACTTTGGCGCAGGGCTTGTTGGAATCTAATGCCGGAGACAGTAAGCTGGCCGTAAACTCGAACAACCACTTTGGCATCAAATGCCGTAAAAAGTGCCTGGGTTGTACTTGCCGCAATTACGGTGATGATACCCGTTATGATATGTTTCGGGTATTTACCTCCCCAGCGGAGTCTTTCCGGGAGCACAGTGAATTACTGAATACCAGCCGGTACGCGAAGCTCAAGAAACACGGCACAGATTACAAAAAATGGGCCCACGGACTGAAGTCCTGCGGCTATGCGACCGATAAGAACTACGGGAGTAAGTTGGTCAAGATTATCGAGAATCTTGGGTTGGACAGCTATGACCGGATGTAGAGAAAATTACCTTCATAGTCTTACTTCGTACTGGAAACCGCGCCAGCCTTCACCAGCCAATCAAGCACAATTTGATTAAATGCCTTACGATCTTCAAGGTTGCAGAGGTGTCCCTTGCCCTCCATGACGATTAATTCGGCCAGTGGCGCGTGCTTATCTGCATACCGTTTTGCGGCGTCGAGGAAGACGTGGTCTTGGCTGCCATTGATCAATAGACTTGGAGTTGTCAACGCAGTATTGAAAAATTTTCGGACAACGGAGAAGAAATCTTTATACAAACCCAGCCATTTCAGGAATTCTCCTGGCTTGAGCTTCAACGACTGTTTACGGTACTGCTTGCGGCTGAAAGCGTGATTTTTTCTCGGCATTACAATCAGGATAAAGCCGTCATATATCCAGCGAAATGGAACGAAGTAGCTAAAGAATTTTCCGCAATGTGCAAAGGAGCTTATTCGCCAGTCTGCCTTGAAAACCCCTCCACACATGATCATGGTTTTCATCATCTCCGGGCGGCGGTCATTCAACTTCTGCAGGATGATGCTACCTAAAGAAAGGGCAATAAAGTGTGCCTTGGCAACTCCTGCATGGTCAATGGTTCTCAGCAGGTCATCAGTGATGATTTCAAAGTCATAACTACGATATTTTGGTACCAGATCTTTACTGTAACCGTGGTCCCGCATATCGATCAACAACAGGTTGTAGTGAGGAGCAAATCCTTCAATCTGGTATTTCCAGGTAAGGGAGCTTCCTCCGGCACCGTGGATGAAGATCATCCAGTCGGCATCAGGATCGGCCAGATGGGTGGTGTAGTGAAGAAGGTTCTGCAAGCTAGCTGGTTTTGTGGGCGCCGGAGGTAAAGGTAATACATCCCTCCAAGGTTAAGTTATCATGAGGAAGAGACCGTGGAGTTCGGCCTTATATTAATTGATTGTTAATTTGTTGTAGTGCTTGTATTATTTTGAAATACAGTGTTTTGCCGATTGGGAGTAAGGGGGTGATATTTGTGTTGTGTGAGGCTGGACTTGGAGCGTTTTTCTCCTCTTCGAAGCCTATCTAAATCTTTTTCATGCCTTTTTCTTCACCGGGTGCTAACCTCCAATTAGGGATCTTTCGTCTGCAGGACGTTTGCGTTAGGATGCAGGACGGGATGGAAGGTTTTGTTGAAACGGCAGCACTGGAGAAGGTTCCTCACATTGAGGCTGTTTTTCGGTGGCTGCGCAAGCGAGGAATCAGCATTGCTTTGATCAGCGACGCGGACCGGTCGAACACCGAGAAAGTTTTGCAAAGACTTAGCTGGGGAGTAGGGGAGGAGGAGATGCTACAGATGGTCCTCACCAACCAGCAGAAAAGAGAGAACCCCGTAGCGGACGTAATCGAATTGGCAGGACTCCCCAACGGACGATTGGTTTTCTCCGTTTTTGACCTGCCTTACCTTTTAAGGGCGGCCCACTCCAGTCAGGTTCAATTGAACCTTGGTGTCACCAACGGACGATGCAGTTATGCGAAGCTGTCAACGGTTCCGAATCATAGACTGTTGGACGGGCCAATTCAGCTGCCTAATTACTTGCTGGAACAAAACCCGGGTATAGCTGATTTACCTTTTGAAGGCATTAAAAGAGGTTCGGACCATGGATTGGATAAAAATGGTTGGCGTTCGTCGGTTTTTTTCTGGTAATTGCCCAATAGACTAATGCCTGGCTGAACCATAGCTCTAATCGAAATTGTTACCTTTGTCGTCGTGCTTGGAGCGGGGTCTTCTCTGCACCTACAACCCCTGCATTCTCCGCGGTCACGCGGAGAATGCAGGTTCCAAAGCACCTGCGTTCGCGCCAGTTAATTAAAATCCTAAGCGTTCGTCTACTTTTACCTTATCAAGTCCCAACCACATGAGTTTTTTCAAGAAGTTTTTTAATAAAGAGAAGAAAGAAGACCTGGATAAAGGCCTGGAGAAAACCAAAACTGGTTTTTTTGATAAATTGAACCGTGCGGTTGCCGGCAAGGACACGGTGGATGAGGAAGTGCTTGACGAATTGGAAAGCGTGCTGATTTCCAGCGACGTCGGCCTGGATACCACCATCAAAATCATCGAACGGATTGAAGCTCGGGTGGCTGAGGATAAATACGTTAATACCAACGAACTTCACAGGTTACTGCGCAGCGAGATCGTCAATTTGCTCGCTGAACAGAACGATAAGGACTTCGAAGATTATGAAATACCTCCAGTCGAAGGAGAAGGGCCGGCCATTATCCTCGTAGTCGGGGTTAATGGCGTTGGTAAAACAACGACCATTGGCAAAATTGCGAACCAATACCAGCTCAAGGGCAAGAAAGTTGTACTCGGTGCCGCGGATACTTTCCGTGCTGCGGCAGTTGATCAGCTCAAGATTTGGTCGGAACGGGTAGGGTGTGAATTTTACTCAAAAGGCATGTACACCGATCCCGCCGCAGTCGCTTACGAAACGACGAAATTCGCCGTTGACAACAACTGTGATGTGGCGATAATTGATACAGCAGGGCGACTTCACACGAAATTTAATCTGATGAAGGAACTTTCTAAAATAAAAAGGTCCATCACCAAAGCACTTCCCTCTGCGCCACACCAGGTCCTTTTGGTACTGGATGCAACTACGGGCCAAAATGCCATTGAGCAAGCGAAGGCTTTCACGGAAGCTACCGACGTAACTGCACTGGCCCTCACTAAGTTAGATGGCACTGCGAAGGGCGGTGTAGCCATCGGTATTACTGACCAATTCCAGGTTCCGATTCGTTATATCGGCGTTGGAGAAGGCATTGAACACCTCCAAATTTTCAATAAAAAAGCTTTTGTGGAGAGCCTGTTTGGTAACGAAATGAAAATTTCTTAGAAAATATTTCATTTTCTCGTGCACATTTATTAAAGTCAGTGGTTTAAGCCACCGAATCACGCAAACGAAAGGAGCCGATGACACCCGGTAAGGCGAAATCGACTCCATTTCTTTAAGTGATGATTTGTGAACTACCGGCGAAAACCACGGCAATGGTTTTCTAACGGTGGATCGCGATTTTTTACTCTCTAATTCAGCCTCCTTGATTCAGTGAACGGAAGGGGGAGACTGTCCACAAATTACACTGTTATGTATAAAGTAACTCGATTACTAGGGGCCGCGCTATGTCTGCTGGCTCTGGTAACCACCTCACTCTCAGCACAAGGTACAACTTACCAAGTTAATTTTGGAAGTATTGCTTTTGTAAATGTACAATTAGACGCAGATTGCTCCCGCGACATCATTTATATGAATTTGTTGACAGGAGACCCAGACCTTGACGGCGATGGCCGTGTTCCTACGCAGGAAGCATTTATTATTGAAATTGATGACGCTGACCCCACGAATAATGAAATGCTGGATGGTTGTGGAACTTTTCTTTACACCATCCGCCCTCATCCGGACAGTATGATCGTCGGATTTACTTTCGGGCAGGGCAGCATTACGGCCCGCGACGTAACGCCTCCCACTCAATTCCTTACCGCCGAAGCCAACCCCGGCCCCTTCTTTACCACTCAACTTCAGGACTTAACCATCAATTCTTTGCGTGGAGACATTTCCCGCTCTTTTATTGTCGATGGCCAATCGGGCTTCCCACAAATGGGTACTATCTCCGGTGAACTCATGACGCGACTGCTGGCAGGTGGCGACATCCCCCGTTTCCGCGATGCTTGCTCAGACGTTAACGTTACCGTTTCTGACGAAGTCTTTATCGACGGCCCCTGTGGCGACATTGTGATCACGCGTACCTTCACGGCAACTGATGAAAGTGCCGAATGTTCCACCCCCGATTTTAACAGTGGGGAAACCGTAGTAAGCTATGACATCGTCCTCGAACGTCCCCGTATAGCCGATGTCCAGGAGCCTACAGAATTGGTCACTTACGAATGTAACGACCCGGCACTTATTGGTGGCAACTTTCCTGATCCAGATCCGGAAGATTATCCCTTCCTTAATACGCCAGATGGCCCGGAATACCTCGACTTTGTGTTTGGCAACGTAGGTGCCTCCTTCACCAACAGCGCCCCGGTAAACATTTGTAACAATACCCTTAAATACGTTCGTACCTACACCGTAATTGACTGGTGTGATACCGACAACGTCCGTACCTTCAGTCAACTGGTAAAAGTTGGCGATACCGGTGCGCCTACCATCACCCTTCCTACCCAGGATCTCGATTTTGATGGTTTCCCCGACGACGGACCACTCGTTTATAGTACCAACGCACCTGGTTGTGGCGCATACATCAATACCAGGGCAAGCGGCCTGAGCATAACCGACGGTTGTTCCGCCGTTATGACTACAACTGCCCTTGTCCTGTTCAACGGATCAGAAGACAACATTTCTGCTCCCATCAATGTAGATGCTCCAAGCCCAACTGACCGGCTGACACCCTTCATCCCCGCCGGAGAACATACCCTGCGCTACCACGCCATCGACGAATGTGGAAATGAAATTACGGCTGACCTCGATATTCTGATCGAAGATCGTTCCGGCCCCGTAGTCATCGCTGAGGATGCCATCAATGTTGCGCTTAGTAACAATGGTTTCGCTACCGTTGCTGCCACAGACATTGACCGCGGTTCCTACGACGATTGTACGGACGTAACCCTCGACATTGCTTTCGCTAACCCCGTTGCCCTGATCGCCATCGGTGCCTTCAGTCCAACCATTACACTGACATGTATTGATGTAGGGGCCGTTCCAGTTATCCTCCGTGCTACCGACGCCAACGGAAACTCCAATACCCGAATGTCAATCATCAACGTAATTGACAATTCTGCCCCGGTTTGTATCGCTCCGGGCAATTTAACGATTGATTGTGAGCAGGCTGATGAGCTGCTGCCAGAAGATATCAATGCTTTCTTCCTCGGCGATCCTCAGAGCACCATTATTTTGTTTGACGACCTGTTTGGAGCGCCTACCAGTTTGGATAACTGTGGCAACGAACAGTCAACACAGGAAATATTTGCCAACATCAACGATTGTGGTACTGGTACTGTAACCCGTTCCTTCACCGTAACTGACTCCCGGGGGTTTGCTTCCGCTCCGGGCTGTGACCAGATCATCAGCATCCGTGGTATCCGGGACTACACCCTCGAATTCCCGGGTGATGCTTCCGCGACTTGTGGCAATAACCCCGTTTATGATGACCTCGTTTACACCCCGTTAGGCTGCGATATGGTCGTCACGAATCTTACGGTAGATACCTTCTTTGCCACATCGGACGCTTGTTTTAAGCTTCGTCGGACCATTGAAGTAATCAACTGGTGTGAATATGATGGCAACGGAGACTTCTACACCGTGCGCCGGGATGCAGATAACGATGGCAACTTTGATGAGTCTACCTTCCTGCACATTTTACCAAATGGCAATACCGACCTTTCTGACGACGTAGCGGTGCTCGACCGTGACGCGAGCCGTGTCAATAACAACAACATCGGATTCCTGGACATTGATGACCTGACCAACGGTAGTATCGATAACGACAACGATGGTGATTCCGGCTACGGCAACTCCATCAGCCGAGGCGCTTTCCGCTACGTTCAATACGTCAAGGTCTACGATAATACGGCCCCAACCATTACCAACATCTCTTCTGATGTAACCAATAGTACCGACTGTGACGGCGGTGGTATCCAGATTGACTTCACTATTCTTGATGATTGTATCGGAGCTAACCTTAGTGCGGTAGTGGAAATTGATCTCGATTATGTTCCGGCAAACGGCTTTAACGCAAGTCGGGTCCTCACCAGCGAGGAAGTACTTGCTGATGGAACCGGAGGCTTTAATGTCCTACTTCCCAACCTGCCAATTGGTGAGCACGCCATTCGTGCCCGGGCAACTGATGGTTGTGGCAACGTAAATGGCCGCATCATCCAGTTTGATATTGACGACAACAGCGTAGTAACGCCTATTTGTGTGGGGCGTCTGACCTTCGTTCTGCAAACGGACGGCGCGGGCGGTGGCCTGGCCATCGTGGAAGCCGACGACTTTGTTGTCAGCACCAATGGTAACTGTTTGAATCTGCCGCTGGAATACGCGGTCTACACCGAAGAGGAAGCGAATGCAACTGGCTTTTCTCCTAGCCCTGACCGTGCCGAATTCGATGTAACCTGCGAAGACCTTGGCGAGATCCCAGTCCGGGTGTATGTCTTCACGCCAAACGGCACAAGCCATTTCTGTAACGCAATGGCCAGTGTAGTCACTTCCGCTACCGTCAGCTGTACCAGTGCAGGCGTCGCTTCTATCTCTGGCTTCGTTACTTCTCCGCAGAATGACTTGTTGCGTGACGTTGAAGTATCCATCAGCGACATGGCATCAATGAATGAGATGCAATTGACGGATGCCAACGGCAGCTTTCTATTCCCGGCACTGGCCGCAGGTAGTCAGTACATGGTCCAGCCACAAACCTCCGACGAGGTGAATATTCGCCGCGTAAAGACGAGTGATATTGCCACCATCGCAGCACACGCTCTTGGGACTTCCCCCCTGACGGATCCTTACCGACTGATTGCGGCAGACGTGAACGGAGACGGCTACGTAGATATTTCTGATATGCTCGCCATTAGTCGGGTAATCATCGGCCTTGACCCAACGTACCAGCACAGCCCAACCTGGCGTTTCATTCGCCGAGATTTTGATCTCAACGGCCTTGAGGAAGGATGGAACCCAAGCATCTTCCCGACCAGCTACATGATCGAGGAACTGCAGGGGCACAACAGAAATGCCGACTTCGTAGCTATTGAAATTGGCGATGTATTCGTCCAGCCGGAAGGACGTGAGGCTTACGCACTCAACACGGATGATGCGCTGCTTCAGGCAGGGGAACGTTTTGATCTTAAGGTTACTGCCGGAGAACTGAAAGCTTTCCAGGGAACCTTCGATGTGGCTGATGGACTGGAAATCGAGAACTGGTCTTCCTCCTTACTTAGCCTTGGAAACGTTAACGATGCCTACATGGCCGACGGATTGTTGCCCTTCAGTTACCAAGCGGACGAAAGCCTGGAAGGAGAGGAAGTGATCACGCTGCACCTGCTGGCAACGAACGATTTGAGAATTAGTGATTACCTTAGCGTCACGGATAGAATCACCTACCCGGAGGCTTATACTCCGGCGGGTAACACGGCGACCTTAAGCCTTGAATTTAGCGAGACCACCGGCGGTGACGGGATTGTACTTCACCAGAACTTCCCCAACCCGGCGTCCGCTCAGACGACCATTGTGTTTGAATTACCCCAAGCTGGTGCAGTAGCACTGGAAGTGCATGACTTGCAGGGACGCCTCGTTGCCGCGAGAAACCTGGAAGGACATCTTGGCCGTAATACCGTGATTTTCCAAACTGATAACGACCTGAATAATAGTACCGGTATTCTGACCTACACACTTACTGTGGGGCAGCAACGCCTGACTAAACGCATGACGGTGATTGCGCGCTAAACGCATCACCAATCGGCCATGCCTGTGGCCAACAAGAATTAGAGAGTAGCGCGGCCCTGCCGATCCTTCGGGATTTGGTGGGGCTATGCTCTTTTTAGGGGAGCTACTCTGACTTTTCGGAAAATCGTTTTTGAGGTCAGGCGCGGCCGCAGGTGCAAGGTGGTGTTGAAGAAGCAACGGACAAAACCCTGCTTCTCCACCTTTTACGGCACCTGCGGCCGCGCCTCCTGCTTAAAACTACCCGGTAAAAAGTATCTCAGGGCATCAACTGAACCGTGTTGCATGAAATTGTCGGAAAGTCTATCTCAGGAATTAGCCGGGTTGGTGGTCAATCAAATCCCCTGGGCGATTCGGCGATTGCGCCACCTGGCCGACTTGCAAGCGATGGAGCGAGGTGCCGCTTGGCAAGCTACCTGGTCGGCAGCTACACCCGCGCGTAAAAGTGCGCTGATCACTTACCTGGCTGGTGTACTTGAAGCGCCGACACAAAACTACTTTGTTCTGCAGCACCGGCCGGTACCTCCAGAATTTTCAGGATGGTATGAAAAGGTAAAAGACCAGCTGGTAGCATTGCTCGGAGCCCCCCTTTTACCATTGTGGGAACAGTACCATACAGGGGCTCCCTCTCTGGATCTTGCCCAACTGGCAGATACCCTGGCCACGGCTTATGCCAGGGTGGGGGACCCCTTTGAAACCAGCCACTTTAATGAGGCAGCTGCAGCATTACTTACGGCCAGTGGGTTTCCTTTGCCCGATAATTTAGCATTGATAACTGTTTTGACCAACTGGGTTGCCGCCGCAAAAAACAGGTTGGAAATCGACCAGAACCACTACAGTGATTTTCAACGCGTCCTTGCGCTTTGGCTTAATAACCTTCGCCTGAAAATGCAGTTTACCGCAGAGGGTGCCGAATGGAAAACACTTAAAGAAAGGGGCGAACTCCTGCAGGATATTTATTATCAAATAACAGAATTGTTTAACCTGCAGCAAAGGAAGGATAATGAGTTGATGCGCGAAATCCAGGGAGCTTATGACTACGATCCAATTGATGCAGTCCGCATGGTCTTACCAGGAGAATTAATCGATAGCATTGAGCAAAGGTTAGCAGGAAGAGCATTTAGCGAACAATTGTTGTTGGATATAAAAGCCTTATCGGAACATCCTGCAATCAAACAGGACAAGAAATTACGAATGGCCAACCATTGGCGAATGGGGGCTTGTCTGCATGGGTTGGGGCAGACGCCACTTGCTGCTCGTCATTTACGGCAGGCGCATCACCTTGCGAAAGAAATTGGGGATCTTGACGATGTCCTCTTTGCACTATATCAACGTGCTTCGGTTATGCTTCCCACCGAGGCGAGGTCTATTTTGAGTTTTTGTCTTGAGGGTATTACAAAAACGGAAGAAGCCCGAAATAATGTCATTACCCCTTATCAGCAAAGTGCTTTTTTCAACGGCCGGACTGAATTGTATCGGATGGCTATTGCCTGGGCGTGTGAGTTGGGAGAATGGGATACCGTGCTGGGCGTAGGAGAATTACTGAAGGCCCGGAATTTTTTGCTGCACGTTGATGATGCGGATACAATAGATCTACTACGCACCAACCTGGCCAGGCACTACGATGCGCTGAGGGACAGTTTGGGAGCAAAACGAACGGAATTATTACGGCAACGACAGCTCTCCTACGATAATTGGCTACTGGAAAACATTCGGCAGGCAAAACAATGGGAGCAGGTGCTGCCAGGAAAGGATTTGCAGCGGAGCTTACGACAAGGAGAAGTGGCACTCAGTTATTATGAAATAAACGCTGGAGCGTGGTTGGTAGGGTTAATTAGCTGTGAACAGCTCATCGTGGAAATGATTACCGTTGCGCCAGAAGTGATGGCGGGGTGGATCCGGTAGATTTACCATCTATCAAAGCCACGATTATGAAACGCTGATTTCCACTTTTGCTGCTTCTCTGCTCCTCCAACCTCCCCATACACCTGCGTCCGCGCCCTTTTTGCCTTTCCTTATTCTTTCCAAGATTAGGCTGTTATCCACCTCCCTCTCTTATGGAGTATCCATAGAATACCACACCAAAACCAACCTCTCCAAAAAAAAAATCTCAAACCCCTGTCACCCCTAGGAATTGTCCAGATAAATAGTTACCTTTGCGCTCGCTTTTCAAGGAGGTAGGCCTCTGGTAAACAAAAAAAGCGCAGCTAAAGCAAATAAACGTATGCCTACAATTAATCAGTTAGTCCGTAAAGGACGCAAGCAAATCGTTGAAGCGAGCAAGTCTCGTGCACTCGATTCCTGTCCGCAGAAACGCGGTGTATGTACCCGTGTTTATACTACGACACCTAAGAAGCCGAACTCAGCACTCCGTAAGGTAGCTAAGGTTCGTCTCACGAATGGTATCGAAGTTATCGCCTACATCCCCGGTGAAGGCCACAACCTGCAGGAACACTCCATCGTACTTATCCGAGGCGGTCGTGTAAAGGATCTCCCTGGTGTACGCTACACTATTGTTCGTGGCGCTCTTGATACGGCCGGTGTTTCCGATCGTCGTCAGGCTCGCTCCAAGTACGGTGCTAAGCGTCCAAAGAAATAATTTAATCAGTAAGACGAGTTTCCTTGAGTAGGGGCTCACCGGTGTACGAGTATAAATTCGACACCATCTGAAGCAAACAAGCTATGCGTAAAAGAAAACCAAAAGTACGAGTCATTGCTCCCGATCCCCGTTACGGAGATCCGATGGTGACTCAGTTCGTCAACATGCTCATGTACTCTGGCAAAAAGAGTACTTCCTTCCGCATTTTCTATGATGCAATGGACATCATTAAGGAGCGGGTAGCTGCTGAGGAGATCGACGAGTTCGAAGTGTGGAAACGTGCACTTAACAACGCTATGCCTCAGGTTGAGGTGCGTTCTAAGCGTATTGGTGGTGCTACCTTCCAAATTCCAACGGAGATCCGCGCTAAGCGTAAGATGTCTATCGGAATGAAGTGGCTCATCAAATTCTCCCGCCAGCGTTCGGGTAAGGGTATGGCAGAGAAACTGTCCTCTGAACTCCTCGCCGCCAGCCGCAATGAAGGCCTGGCAGTGAAGCGGAAAGAAGATACCCACAAGATGGCCGAATCTAACCGCGCCTTCGCCCACTACGGAAGATAGTACCTGAGGAAAGGGAAACTAGAAAACTAGTTTCCAGTTCCTGGTTCCTAGTTTCCAGTTCCTAATTCTAATTTTAATTCCTTCTTAAATCCTTCTGCCATGGCAACGGATCTCAAATTCACCAGAAACATCGGTATTGCCGCGCACATTGATGCCGGTAAAACGACTACTACTGAGCGTATCCTTTACTACACCGGTATCAGCCACAAGATCGGCGAAGTACACGACGGTGCCGCTACCATGGACTGGATGGAGCAGGAGCAGGAACGTGGTATTACCATTACTTCTGCCGCTACCCACACCAACTGGAAGTGGAAGGATAAAGATTATATCTTCAACATCATCGATACTCCCGGACACGTTGATTTTACCGTAGAGGTAAATCGCTCCCTCCGTGTACTCGATGGTTTGGTATTCCTATTCTGTGCCGTATCCGGTGTAGAGCCTCAGTCTGAGACCAACTGGCGTCTTGCTGACAACTACAAGGTGCCACGTATTGGTTTCGTAAATAAAATGGACCGCTCTGGTGCTGACTTCCTCAATGTCGTAAAAGACGTTGAAGAGAAGTTGGGCTCTAAGTCCATTCCACTGCAAATTCCGATCGGTGCCGAAGAGACCTTCAAAGGCGTTGTTGACCTCATCACGATGCAGGCCATCGTTTGGAACGAGGAAGATCAGGGTATGACTTTTGAAGTCATTGAAATGCCAGCTGACCTCGTTGAGACTGTTGACGAATGGCGCGAGAAACTGCTCGAAGCCGTTGCTGAATACGATGAGTCGCTTCTGGAGAAGTACTTTGAAGATCCGGACAGCATCACCGTAGAAGAAGTACGCAAGGCCGTACGCGACGCCGTAACTGACGCCGCTTTCGTTCCGATGATGTGTGGTTCTGCCTTCAAGAACAAAGGCGTACAGGCAGTACTTGATGCTGTTTGTGCTTACCTGCCTAGCCCGCTGGACATTCCTCCGGTTAAGGGTACTCACCCTGACGATGAGGAGCAGATCCTTGAGCGTGCACCTTCAGTAGAAGAACCGTTCGCGGCGCTCGCATTCAAGATCGCTACCGACCCCTTCGTAGGTCGCCTCGCTTTCATGCGCGTATACTCTGGTGTACTTGAAGCTGGTTCTTACGTAAAGAACACGCGTTCTGGCAACAAAGAACGGATCTCCCGTCTTTACCAGATGCACGCCAACGAGCAGCAGGCCATCTCTAAGGTAGAAGCCGGTGACATCGCCGCTGCCGTAGGTTTCAAGGACATCCGTACGGGTGATACCCTCTGTGACGAGAAGAATCCGATCGTTCTGGAATCCATGGTTTTCCCCGATCCCGTGATCGCGGTAGCCGTTGAGCCTAAGACGCAGAAGGACCTGGACCGTCTTGGTATGGCCCTCGCTAAACTTGCTGAAGAAGACCCAACCTTTACGGTTAAGTACGACGAGGACACCAACCAGACCATCATCGCTGGTATGGGTGAGCTTCACCTGGAAATCATTGTTGACCGTCTTAAGCGTGAGTTTAAGGTAGAGGCCAACGTTGGTGCACCAATGGTCAGCTACAAAGAGGCCCTCTTCAATACCGTTGAGCACCGTGAGCGTCTCAAGAAGCAGTCCGGTGGTTCCGGTCTCTTTGCTGACATGAGCTTCACCCTCGGCCCAGCCGATGAGGAGTTCCTTGAAAGCGAAGACTTCAAGAATGGTAAGGAAAACCTACAGTTCGAATGGGCCATCGTTGGTGGTTCTATCGATAAGAATTACCAGAAGCCGGTGAAAGATGGTTTCAAGTCGATGATGAAGAACGGCATCCTCGCCGGCTACAACATCGACAGCATGAAGGTGAGGGTATTTGACGGTGGTATGCACTCCGTTGACTCCAAACCACTGGCATTCGAGCTTTGTGCAAAAGAAGGATTCAAAGCTGCTGCAAAGCAGTGTAACCCTAAGTTGCTCGAACCGATCATGGAAGTAGTTATCGTCACTCCTGAGGAGTATACTGGTAACGTTATTGGTGACCTAAACCGTCGTCGTGGTCTTCCAAAAGGCCAGGAGCCAATGAACGGTGGTGCCGTACGTATTACTGCTGATGTGCCACTGGCTCAGATGTTCGGTTACGTAACCGACCTTCGTACGATCACTTCCGGCCGTGCTAACTCCAGCATGACTTTCGACCGCTTCGCCGAGGCACCCAAGGGTGTCGCTGAAGAAGTGATCAAGGAAGCTAAAGGCGAATAATAATCGACCACAATCACTCCCGCTCTTACCGGCCGCGTGTCGGGGAGCGGGAGTACTTATAAAAAAACAAGACCCCCGGAAAGCCGGAACGGTCAAATTCTATTTGAAATAATTAATCTGGCATGAATCAGAAAATTCGCATCAAACTGCGTTCTTACGATCACAACCTGGTAGACAAGTCTACTGAGAAGATCGTAAAGACCGTAAAGAACAGTGGGGCCATCGTAACCGGCCCGATTCCGCTGCCCACCGAAAGGGATATTTACACGGTACTTCGGTCTCCGCACGTATATAAGAAATCCCGGGAGCAGTTTCAGTTGCGCACGCACAAGCGCCTGATTGAAATCTACACCCCCAACCAAAAAACGGTGGACGCGCTTTCGAAGCTCGAACTCCCCTCTGGTGTAGACATTCAGGTGAAGCTTACCTAGTAAGTTTCCCGCAATCTTAAATCCTCACTTTACCGGCACTTGTTGTCTGAGTAGGGTAGGGCTATTATTTAACTGTTCCTTCCCCGTTCGTTTCGGGGTTGGGATATTAGTTGCCCGCTTCCGGACAAACCGGGATGGCAACGAACAAATCAAGACCAATGAACGGAATTATTGGTAAGAAGGTAGGAATGACTTCCATCTTCGACGAAGCAGGCCGTAACCTAGCCTGTACCGTAATCGAAGCCGGCCCCTGCGTTGTAACGCAGGTGAAGACCGAAGATACGGACACTTACAACTCAGTACAGCTGGCTTTTGGCGATCGCCGTGAGAAGACCACCAGTAAGCAGATGGTCGGCCACTTTAAGGCTGCCGGTACTACCCCTAAGTTAGAGGTTATCGAGTTCCGCGATATGGACATCGCTAAATCTCTTGGAGACACCGTTACCATTGAAGAAGTATTCGAAGAAGGCGACACTGTTGTTGCTGTCGGTACTTCAAAGGGTAAAGGCTTCCAGGGTGTAGTAAAGCGTCACAACTTTAAGGGTGTGAACGATGCTACTCACGGTCAGCACAACCGTCAACGTGCGCCTGGTTCCATTGGTGCCGCCTCTTATCCCGCGAAAGTATTCAAGGGTATGCGTATGGGTGGCCGCGATGGTGGTGGTCGGGTAAGCATCTCAGGCCTTAAGGTCCTTAAGATGTTCCCCGAGCGTAACCTTATCATCGTCAAAGGAGCCGTTCCCGGCCCCAAAGGTGGAACCGTAATCCTGCACAAATAATTAAGTCAGCCGATCCCGCTCTTTCGGAAATTGTCCCGGATGATTGGATTGTAAAACTATAAAAATGAAACTCCAAGTTCAAAGCGCACAGGGTACGAATGCCGGTCGTGAGGTAGAGCTGCCCGAAAACATCTTCGGTGTAGAGCCTAACGAGCATGCCGTTTACCTGGCGGTAAAATCCTACCTGGCTGCTCAGCGTCAGGGTACTCACAAAGCCAAGGAGCGCGGTGAAGTAGCCGGTTCTACCAAGAAGCTGCATAAGCAGAAGGGTACTGGTGGTAGCCGTAAGGGTGACATCAAGAGCCCGATCTTCCGTAGCGGTGGTCGTATTTTTGGCCCCCGTCCCCGCACCTACAGCGTTAAGCTGAATAAGAAGGTTGCTCAGGTGGCCCGTGCCAGTGCCTTTACCGTAAAGGCCAATGCTGGTGCCATCAAGGTGGTAGAAGACCTTAAGTTTGATGCCCCTAAGACCAAAGATTACGTTGCTTTCCTCAACGCCATGGGCGCCAACGAAGGTAAAGTACTCCTGATCACGGCCGAAAACGACCAGCACGTTTACCGTAGTGGCCGTAATATCCCTAACAGCGCTGTTCTCAGTGCAGGTCAGGTCAGCACCTACGATGTAATGAAGGCCGGTACGGTCATCGTTTCTGAAGGTGCCATCGAAAAACTCAAAGAGCAATTCGCTTAATCATCAGCTCTCGGTCTGCTTGCAGGCCGGACTAAACACAAATCAAAATGGCTAAGACTATTCTTATCAAGCCGGTCGTGTCCGAGAAAGCTGAATTGCTTTCCGAGAACCAGGAACACTACACCTTCGTAGTGGCCAAGACGGCCAACAAAATCGAAATCCGTAACGCAGTGGAAGCTCGTTATGGTGTAACGGTTAATCGGGTGAATACCATGATTATGCCGGGTAAAACCAAGAACAGATCGACCAAGTCCGGTCTTCTCCGCGGCCGGGTGTCTGCTTTCAAAAAGGCAGTCGTTACCCTCGCTGAAGGCGAATCCATCGACTTGTACAACGAATTATAAAAACCACCGGTGGGTGGGGAGCCGATAACCGTGGTCGATCGCGGTCATTGCTTTCGCTCCGAGATTCACCGGACCAATTAGTGCAATAATGCCAATCAAAAAGTTTAAGCCAGTATCTCCGGGCTCCCGTTTCCACGTCGGAAACAAGTTCGATGAGTTGACTGGTGACAAGCCAACCAAGAGCCTGCTGGCTCCACTCAAGAAGAGTGGCGGTCGTAACGGTACTGGTAAAATGACTGTTCGCCAGAAAGGCGGCGGTCATAAGCGTCGCTACCGTATCATCGATTTCCGTCGTAACCATGATGGCGTAGCCGCCACGGTTAAGACGATCGAGTATGATCCGAACCGCACCGCTTTCATCGCCTTAGTCGAGTACACTGACGGTAAGAAAACCTACATCCTAGCTCCCCAGGGACTGAAAGTAGGTGATCAGCTGATGTCTGGTGCTGACGCGCTCCCAACCGTGGGAAATACCCTGTTTCTGGCCGATGTGCCACTGGGTAACTCCATCCACGCCATCGAGCTCCAGCCTGGTAAAGGCGCAGCCCTTGCCCGTTCTGCCGGTACTAATGCTACCCTGATGGGTAAGGAAGGTCGCTTCGTTTCCGTGAAACTCCCTTCTGGTGAGGTTCGTCGTATCCTGAAGACCTGCCGTGCTACCATCGGTACTACGTCTAACCCCGACCACAGCCTCACCGTAGCCGGTAAGGCCGGTCGTAATCGTTGGCTCGGCAAACGTCCACGTGTTCGTGGCGTAGCTATGAACCCGGTCGATCACCCAATGGGTGGTGGCGAAGGTCGCGCTTCAGGTGGTCACCCACGCTCCCGCACGGGTATCATGGCCAAAGGCCAGAAGACGCGTAACGTCAACAAGGCAAGCAACAAATTGATCATCACCCGTCGTAAGACGAAGAACAAGAAATAATCCATGGCACGTTCGCTTAAGAAAGGCCCCTACGTATTTCACCGCCTCTACGATAAAATCGTTAAAGCACAGGAAGGTGGCCGTAAGGGCATGATCAAAACCTGGTCCCGTTCTTCCATGATCATCCCTGACATGGTAGGCCTGACCATCGCCGTACACAATGGCAAAACCCACGTTCCCGTATACGTTACGGAAAACATGGTTGGCCATAAGCTCGGTGAATTTGCTCCCACACGCTCCTTCCGGGGCCACGGTGGCAAGAAAGGTAAATAAGCCAGGTTGCTGGTTGCAGGTTGTAGATTCCGTTGGAATGTGCGTGACCTGCAACCTGCAACTTGCAACCTGAATAATACTAAGGCGCGGCCGCAGGTGCAGTAAAATGGTTTAAAGAGCAGAGTGGGTTGCCTACCTTGCTTATTATCCTTACTTTTGCACCCGCGTTCGCGCCCCCTTTATCATGAGTGAAGGCAGCGTATTGACTCGCAGGCTCTTATGCAAGTACCTGAAAGATGGAACTTGAAATAACCTGTCCTCTTTACGAACCCGTTCCCTCAAAAACCTCCAATAATGGAAGCAGTAGCAAGTTTAAACAGTATCCCGATGTCGGTACGCAAGATGCGGCTGATCATCGACCTTATCCGCGGTAAGCAGGTAGGAGAAGCACTGGGTATCCTTGAATTCAGCAAGCAGGAAGCTGCCATCTGGATCAAGAAGGATCTCCTCAGTGCCATCGCCAACTGGGAGTACAAAACTGGTGGCACCGAAAGTGCTGACGAGTATGACCTGTACGTCTCCGAAGCATTCTCTGATGCTGGTGCGCAAATCAAGCGTTTTCGCCCCGCGCCTCACGGCCGTGCCCACCGTATCCGGAAGCACAGCTGCCACATCACCATCAAGGTAACCAACCGCAACCCGCTCCCAAGCGAAGTAGAAGGTGCCGTAATTGAAACCGAAACCGCAGAATAAGACATGGGACAGAAGACTAATCCAATTGGTAACCGCCTAGGTTACATTCGCGGCTGGGACAGCAACTGGTTTGCTGACAAAGAGTACGCCACCAACGTTATCGAAGATGCCAAGCTGCGTGCCTACCTCGCTACTCGTATCGAGAAAGGTGGTATTGCCCGCGTCATCATTGAGCGTACCCTGAAGCGGGTAACACTGACGATTCACACCAGCCGTCCCGGTATCATTATCGGTAAAGGTGGTAAGGAAATTGATCAGCTCCGCGAAGAGCTTCGTCGTCTGACGAAGAAGGACATCCAGATCAACATCATCGAGATCCGTAAGCCAGAGCTTGACGCTGCCATTGTAGCAGAAAGCGTAGCGAAGCAGATCGAAGCCCGGATCAACTACCGTCGTGCGATCAAAACCAGCATTGCCGCCACCATGCGTGCCAGTGCAGAAGGTATCAAGATTCGCATTTCTGGTCGTCTGAACGGTTCTGATATGAGCCGTACGGAAGAATTCAAGGAGGGACGTACGCCCCTTCACACTTTCCGTGCCGATATCGACTACGCACACAAAGAAGCCCACACCGTATACGGTCGTATCGGCATTAAGGTGTGGCTCTGTAAGGGCGAAGTACTCGGTAAGCGTGACCTTAACCCGAACGCTGGTCTTTCTACCAAAGGCAATGATCGCCGTGGTGGAGATCGTGGCGGACGTGGTGGTCGCCGTGGTGGTAATGACCGCCGTGGTGGCGGTGGCGGGCGTCGCTAGCCAGGTGGCAGTTTTTTACCAAACTGTACTACCTCCCTCACTTAACCAACACTAAAAGCCTCATCGAAGGCTAATTGCACAGCGGCTAATCGCAGGACCTTACAACTTGAAAATTGTAAACTGCAAATTGCCCATGACTCAACCGCCTCTGGCGAGAGAAGAAACTGACCAAGAATCATCAAGACGCGGTCTTGCGCTGGTTCTTACTCCCTGAAAGCAGGGCTGCAATAGCGAAAATACTCGCTGTTGTTGCCTTGCTTTCGCTATGGGGAACAAAATTTGCCAAAAAGGGAAAGTTTGCCTTGGTTTACTTCCCTGGATTGGAATAAAATCGTACCTTTGCCCCGCTCTAAGGAGACCCTCGGGGAAATTCGAGGCGTAAGTGTCCGATTGTCGGGCGTTTACCCACTAAACTTTAAGCAATGTTACAGCCGAAAAGAACTAAATATCGCAAGCAGCAGAAACTCCGTAACCGGGGTCTTGCCCAACGTGGTAATAAGGTGGATTTCGGATCCTTCGGACTGAAGAGCCTCGGTATCGGACGGATCACCAACCGCCAGATCGAAGCCGCCCGTATTGCCATGACGCGTCACATGAAGCGTGAAGGTAAAGTGTGGATTCGTATTTTCCCAGATAAGCCCATCACCAGCAAGCCGTTGGAAGTACGTATGGGTAAGGGTAAAGGAGCTCTGGATCACTGGGTCGCCAACGTACAACCCGGACGTATCATGTTCGAGCTGGACGGTGTTACCCGTGAAGTTGCTGAAGAAGCCCTGCGCCTTGCCGCACAGAAGCTTCCGGTACTGACCAAAGTGGTTACCCGCTTGGATTACCAGGACTAAGCACTAAGCTTCCAACGAAATTAAAACGCTTTTAATAGTTAAGTCCGCCGGCCTGCCGTGCGGCGCAACAATATCAACTGATGGCGAGTAATAAATCAGTCGAGTTGCGGAATGCTTCCGACGCTGATCTTCAGGATCAGCTGACGGAGACCTCCGCTAGCCTCGAGAAAATGAAGTTCGACCATGCCGTGAATGGCATTGAGAACCCCCTGCTACTGCGGGTAGTCCGTCGCGACCTTGCGCGGATCAAAACAGAAATCCGTCGTCGTGAATTGGACGCAATGTCTCCGGAGGAGAAGTCCAAGCGCGATCGCATCTTAATCCGTCGTCGTAAAAAGTAATCGAACATGAGCAACGAGGAAACTAAAGAGCAGGAAGGCGCCGCCGTAGAGGAGACCCCGACCACTGCTATCGAGACTGTGGCTGAGGCCGCTGGCGAAGTTGTAGGCACCGTTGAGGCTGCCGTTGAGACTGTCGTTAATTACTTCGCCCCTGAAGAGGAAGCTGAAGATACTGGCCGAAATGAGCGTAAGACGCGTATCGGTCTGGTTGCCAGTAACAAGATGGATAAAACCATCTCTGTGGTGATCGAACGCCGGTTGAAGCACCCTATTTACGGTAAGTACGTAAAGAGATCAAAGAAACTCATCGCACACGATGAGAATAACGAATGCCAGATCGGCGACCTTGTCAAGATCATGGAGACCCGCCCGATGAGCCGCCGTAAGCGGTGGCGTCTGGTGACTGTCCTGGAGAAAGCCAAGTAATTCATTAATCGTTCAAATTAGCATAGCATGATCCAACAGGAATCACGGTTGCGCGTAGCCGACAATAGCGGTGCCAAGGAGGTACTCTGTATTCGCGTACTGGGCGGCTCAAAGCGTCGCTACGCCAGCATTGGCGACCAGATCGTCGTGACGGTTAAGGAAGCTTCACCGGGTGGCAACGTAAAGAAAGGAACCGTATCCCGTGCCGTAGTGGTCCGGACTCGGAAAGAAATTCGCCGCAAGGATGGCTCGTACATCCGTTTTGATGACAACGCCGTTGTTCTCCTTAACGCAAGTGAGGAGCCACGCGGTACCCGCATCTTCGGCCCTGTGGCTCGCGAACTTCGCGACCGCGACTACATGAAGATCGTTTCACTAGCCCCGGAAGTACTCTAGGGCACCAAATTAATTTCCAATGGCTAACAAGACCTATAAGGATAAGCAGAAGCGCCACGCGCCGAAGCTCAAAATCAAGAAGGGTGACATGGTCGTGGTCATCGCTGGTGCTGATAAGGACCGCTCCACGCCACGTGAAGTTCTTCAGGTTCTTCCTCAAGAAAACCGCGCAATCGTTGATGGCGTGAACCTCCGTAAGAAGCACCAAAAACCGACCGAAACCGATCAGGGTGGCATCGTTGAAAAAGCGGCCTCCATTCACATTAGCAATCTGATGCTCGTAGATTCCGACAATCAGCCAACTCGCGTAGGACGCAAGGAAGGTGAAAACGGAAAGTTGGCGCGTTTCGGAAAGCGTAACGGTAATATCATCAAGTAATGAGCTACACGCCAAGACTTAAGAAAAAGTACGACGAGGAAGTAAGAACCGCTCTACAGGAGCAGTTTAACTACAGCAGTCCTATGCAAATCCCCCGTCTCCTTAAAATCTGCATCAACCAGGGTGTGGGTAAAGCTACGCAAGATCGTAAGCTTGTTGAGAATGCAATGAAAGAGATGTCTTTGGTTGCTGGCCAGCAAGCCGTGATCACGAAGTCCAAGAAATCAGTCGCTAACTTCCGTCTTCGTGAAGATATGGGCATCGGTGCCAAGGTTACGCTGCGTCGTGAGAAGATGTATGATTTCCTTGACCGCTTGATCTCTACTGCCCTTCCACGGGTACGTGACTTCAGAGGCATCAACGACAAGAGTTTCGATGGCCGTGGTAACTACACCATGGGTATCACTGAGCAGATTATCTTCCCTGAAATCAGCCTAGACGATGTCGCCAACATCACCGGTTACGATGTTTCCTTCGTCACCAGCGCTGAAACCGATGCTGAAGCACTTGCTCTCCTGAAGGCCCTTGGTCTTCCATTCAAGAACCAAAATAACGCGAACTAAGATGGCTCGTAAATCACTGATTGCCCGTGAAAACAAGCGGCAACGCATGGTTGCCAAGTACGCTGAGAAGCGTGCTGCGCTCAAAGCTGAAGGTAACTGGGATGAGTTGGATAAGCTCCCCCGTAACTCTAACCCCATTCGTCTGCACAACCGCTGTGGACTGACAGGACGCCCAAAGGGCTACATGCGTAAATTCGGCCTTTGTCGTGTTAAGTTCCGTGAATTGGCACTTAATGGCAAGATTCCTGGAATTCGCAAGGCTTCCTGGTAAGCAACTTAGGTTGCAGGTTACTAACTGCAGGTGCTACATCTGCTTAAGTGACTTCATCCAAACAATCTGCAATTTGCATCCTGCAACTTGTAACTTTTATTAACAGCTCCGTAGGTTCCTTCAACCGGAATACCCCGAAGCGCAATACTAATAGTAATGGCCGTAACGGATCCAATTGCTGACTACCTGACTCGCCTGCGCAATGCGCAAATTGCTGGTCACCGAGTTGTGATCATTCCTTCTTCAAAGACGAAGAAGCGCATGACCGAAATTCTATACGATCAGGGCTACATCCTGAAGTATAAGTTCGACGACGAAGCAGGTAAGGGTAAGCAGGGAGAAATCTCCATCGCCCTCAAATACGAAAAGGACAGCAAGCGTCCCGTAATTCGTAAGCTCATTCGCATCTCCAAGCCGGGTCTGCGCCAGTACGTGAAAGCTGATGCGCTCCCACGTGTAATCAACGGCCTGGGCATCGCCATCGTTTCCACTTCTCGCGGTCTGATGACTGACAAGCAGGCACGGAAAGACAACGTAGGCGGCGAAGTACTGTGCTACGTATACTAATAATCAACCTTAAGTAAACTCCTGCAGAAGTTTTTACCTCACTTGGTGTAAAACTTCATAAGGCAATTAAATCAACAGGATATGTCCAGAATTGGCAAAAATCCCATCAGCTTCCCTTCCGGCGTCTCTATTGACGTGAGCAAAGGAAACCTGGTGACCGTTAAGGGCCCCAAGGGGGAACTTACCCAACAGGTAAACCCTGACATGGGAATCAACATCGAGGATGGTGAAATCACCGTTACTCGCCCTTCTAACAGCAAGCGTCACCGCAGCTTCCACGGTCTTTACCGTTCGCTGATCGCCAATATGGTGGAAGGTGTGACCAATGGCTACGAGCTCAACCTTGAGGTAGTAGGTGTAGGTTACCGTGCTGAAAACAAAGGCAACCTGTTGATTCTCACGCTTGGTTTTTCTCACCCGATCTACTTCATGGTCCCCCAGGAAGTCACCGTTGAGACCATCAGCGCTAAGGGTAAGGCTCCGATCGTTAAGCTGACGAGTACCGATAAGCAACTTATTGGACAGATCGCCGCTAAGATTCGCGCCTTCCGTAAGCCTGAACCTTACAAAGGAAAAGGCATCAAGTTTGTTGGTGAAGAACTTCGTCGTAAGGCTGGTAAAACCGCCGCTAAGAAGTAAGATCCCCTAATCCCCCAGAGGGGAATCAAAAAAAATTAGCAATGCAACTCACAAAACTTAAGCGGAGAAAGCGGATTCATAGCCGCGTCCGTCGGAACATTTCCGGCACGGCCAGTCAACCACGACTGAACGTTTTTCGCTCTAATAAATTCATTTACGCCCAATTGATCGATGACGTCAATGGTGTAACCCTGGCACAGGCTTCCAGTTTCGAAGCTACTGTAGCAAACGAAGGCAACAAAGCTGAGCAGGCAACTGCAGTAGGCAAATTGATTGCTGAGCGTGGTGCTGCTGCCGGAGTAAGCAAAGTCCTCTTCGACCGGGGAGGATATCTTTTTCACGGACGGGTCAAAGCGCTGGCAGAAGGTGCTCGCGAAGGTGGCCTTAAATTCTAAATAACTCCACACTGTCTGAGAACAGAAATTCAGGTGGTGGTGGCCGCAACCGCCGTGACAATGACCGCCGCGGTGGTCGTAACAATAAAGACCAAAATTCCGAACCGGAACTGCGTGAAAAAATGGTTGCCCTTAACCGGGTATCCAAAGTAACGAAGGGTGGTCGTACTTTCACCTTTGCTGCAATTGTAGTAGTAGGTGACGGAAAAGGTAAGGTAGGATCAGGAGCCGGTAAGGCGCGTGATATCTCCGAAGCCATCCAGAAGGCTACTGATAATGCACGTAAGAGCATGATCAAAGTGCCACTGCATAAGGGAACTATTCCTCACGAGCAGTTGGGTAAGTATGGTGCCGGTAAGGTACTCATCAAGCCAGCTTCTGAGGGTACTGGTGTAATTGCCGGTGGTGCTATGCGTGCCGTTCTCGATATCGCAGGTGTTCACAATGTATTGGCTAAGTCACAAGGGTCTTCTAACCCACACAACGTGATCAAAGCTACCATCGATGCGCTGAAGAAGCTCCGCAGCCCGATGGACATTGCCAAGCAACGGGGCATTTCCATGGAAAAACTGTTCGAAGGGTAGTCTTCCGGACTAAAGCCCGCGCAGCGGGCAATTCCTAACAACAGAAAACAATAAGTCAACATGGCAAAGGTTAAAATTACCCAGGTCAAAAGCGTGATCGACCGCCCGAAGAAACAGAAGGCAACGATCCAGGCCCTCGGCCTGAAGCGGATGCACCAAACCGTGGAGAAGGAGAATACTCCGGTAATCCAAGGTATGATCAAGGCAGTAAGCCACCTCGTTAAAGTTGAAGAAGCCTAAGGCAGCCAAATAGTCAGTTGAGCGATTCGTCAAAATGTTGTATGACGCTTGACACGATGACACTCCGCTGACAGAATGGCACTGCTGGAACGTTTGTTGCATTGCACCTGCGTCCCCGCCCTAAGCTTTCTTAAAAATAAGTCCGTAATGGAACTGAATAATCTCAAACCAGCCGCCGGCGCTACGAAGTCCGGAAAGCGAATTGCTCGTGGTCAGGGATCCGGCCGAGGTGGAACTTCCACCCGTGGCCACAAGGGTGCTAAATCACGCAGTGGTTACAAAAGTAAGCGTAACTTTGAAGGTGGTCAGATGCCACTCGCAATACGTTTGCCCAAGCGTGGCTTTAACAGCCCTAATCGTACAGCGTACGTTGCTTTCAATCTTGATCGCCTTCAGGCAATCAGTGAGAAGCACGGCCTGACGGAAATTACTCCAGCCGCCCTGTACGCTGCCGGTATCATTAAGAAGAATGATCTGGTTAAGGTACTTGCTACCGGCGAGCTTACTTCTGCCCTGACGCTAACGGCTCACGCCGCTTCCGCTAAGGCAAAAGAAGCCGTTGAAAAAGCAGGCGGTTCCATTACCATCTCCTAAATTAAGCACCCATGATGAGGTTTTTTGAAACGCTTAAAAACATCTGGTCGATTGAGGAACTGCGTAAGCGGATCCTTTTCACCCTGCTGTTGATCGCAATTTACCGTCTGGGTTCTTACATCGTGCTTCCAGGTGCTGATGTGGATGCACTGACGGCGTCACTTGCCAGCCAAGGTGGTGGTAATGACCTTCTGGGTCTGATCAACCTGTTCACTGGTGGTGCATTTAACAATGCATCGATCATGGCCCTTGGTATCATGCCGTACATTACGGCTAGTATCATTGTCCAGTTGCTCGGCTTTGCCGTCCCTTACTTTCAGCGCCTGCAAAGCAAAGAAGGTGAGTCTGGTCGTAAGAAACTCAGCCAAATCACGCGCGCTCTTACGGTCGCAATTACCCTTGTACAGGGTGCTGGCTACCTTACTTACATCAAGAGTAATGGAGGTATGAGCTCCCAGGTAGATGAATCTATCTTCTGGCTCTCTGGTATCATTATCCTGTCTACCGGTACCATCTTCGCGATGTGGCTCGGTGAGCGGATTACTGACCGAGGTATCGGTAACGGTGTATCCTTATTGATCACCGTAGGTATCATTGTCGGTCTTCCTACTGCATTCGGTTTCGAATTGGTAGATAAGTCTGACCGTCTTCTGCTCTTCGCACTTGAAATGTTCGGTTTCTTCTTCGTTACCATGCTGACTGTTGCAATAGTTACTGGTGTACGTAAGATTCCACTGCAATTCGCTAAGCGAATGGTAGGCCGTGGTCAGGGTGCAGCTCCTTCCCGGACAGAACGTGACTACATTCCCCTGAAGGTAAATGCATCCGGTGTAATGCCGATCATCTTCGCTCAGGCGTTGATGCTGCTGCCCGTCAGCCTCGCCGGTTTTGGTGGTGGCCCCGAAGCACAAAGTAGCTGGCTCGTTCAACAATTCAACGATTTCACTTCGCCACTCTACAACATAGTTTACTTCGTTCTGGTGGTAGTCTTTACTTATGTCTACACGGCATTGGTAGTGAACCCCGGTCAATACACGGAGTATCTGCGTCGTCAGAATGCGTTCATCCCTGGTGTCCGTGGTGGTGCTGAAACTGAAGAATACATTGATGCGATTACCAGTCGTATTACGCTACCGGGTTCTATCATTCTCGGTTTGATCGCCATCCTCCCTGCACTCGTTGCTGGCCTCGGTGTCAACCAACAGTTTGCCATCTTCTTCGGGGGTACTTCCCTGATCATTATGGTTGGTGTAGTACTTGATACACTGCAACAGATCGAAAGTTACTTGCTGATGCGCAAGTACGACGGCCTGGTGAAAGAAGGACGTCTTGAAGGTCGCAACGGCGGTAGCCGGATGCAGAGCCTTGGTGCTGATTTCTAAGGGAATTCGCCCGCTCTTCAATGATGTAAAACGCCCTCTCCGTTCTTCGGAGGGGGCGTTTTGCATTACACTATTAACGCACGTGCAACCTTCAGTGGTGGTGTCATCGTTAGGCGTTTAGACATTGACCGACCGGTAGTCCATACACCCACGCTGCAATATAAATTTATGCTCAAATCCATTATTCGCCTAATTCGGCAATCACTTTCTGAAGTGGAGCATGATTATACTTCTGGGAGTATCAAGAAGGGGATTTTCCTTTTGGCAGTTCCGATGATGTTGGAAATGGCGATGGAATCCTTCTTCGCTTTGGTGGATACTTTTTTTGTCGGTAAAATTGGACATGGTGCACTCACTACGGTGGGTTTGACCGAAGTGATGATGACGCTGGTGTACAGCATCGCCATCGGCCTGAGTACTGCGCCAATGGCGATGGTGGCGCGTTTTGTGGGAGAGAAGAATCCTGAGGCCGCAGGTAAAGCGGCTGGACAAGCCATCCTGCTTAGCATTTTTGTGAGTCTGTTGATTGCCGTTCCTGGCTTTATCTATGCGGAAGAACTGTTGGGCTTAATGGGCGCGAGCGAGGCGGTCGTCCGGCAAGGTGCTGGATATACGCGGATCATGTTCGCCACCAACGTTGTTATCATGTTACTCTTCGTGATCAATGGCATTTTTAGAGGTGCAGGAGAGGCGGCAAAAGCCATGCGTGTTTTATGGTTGGCCAATGGGATCAACATCGTCTTAGATCCCATTTTTATTTTTGGCTTCGGTCCTATTCCTGGTTTTGGGGTAGAAGGGGCAGCGATCGCAACGTCTATCGGACGTGGGGTAGGAGTGGCTTACCAGTTGTACTTGCTATTCGGAGATCGATCTTCGATAAAGCTAGGTACAAGGGCTTGGGTAGTGGATTGGAATATGCAGGAACGGATAGCCCGTATAGCCTCTACGGGGGCTTTTCAATATCTGATCGCTTCGGCCAGTTGGGTATTCTTGATGCGGATTGTTGCTGATTTTGGTGATGCTGCTGTTGCGGGTTACACTGTGGCTATTCGGTTGATCATTTTTACTATGCTTCCGGCCTGGGGGCTGGCCAACGCTGCTGCTACCTTTGTTGGGCAGAACCTTGGCGCCAAGCTTCCGGACCGAGCAGAAAAAGGGGTGTGGACGACTTTGCGGGTAACGTCTATCTACTTGCTGGCACTTTCTTTCGTTTATTATTTTTTGGCGGGGCCGCTGGTGCAAACATTTGCGGAAGAAGCAGAGGTGGTGAACTATGGTATAACAACACTTAAGGTATTTGCTATCGGCTATGTCTTCTTTGGCGTCGGTATGATTCCCATCCAGGCCTTTAATGGTGCGGGGGATACCCGCACACCCACCCTGGTTAATTTCGTCTGTTTTTGGCTGATGGAAATTCCACTAGGGTATTTTCTTGGCGTTTCGATGGGCTATGGTGTGGAAGGTGTGGTCTGGGCAGTAGTAACTGCAGAAGCCATGTTAGGCGTGCTGGCGGTTTACCTTTTCAGGCTAGGGAAGTGGAAGTCCGTTGAAGTGTAAATAGCCGTTGAGAAACTCACCTCGTTAGTGGGGAGGTGGGAGATTTATAGGTGCTTATTAATGGAAGACAAAATGAACAACGATCAACGACAATGCTAGGCCAAATCCAAACCAGGCAGTGCTACGCTGGTCAGTTACGAAAAGCTCTTTAAAAGGCCGGAACTTGTTTTTGCCAGGTAGTAATTGGAAAACTATGAAAAGGCCGACGATGACGACACCAGCACGGACGAAGTAGTTGAGATCTGGCACATAGTATTGAATCGCCAGATTGAGCGGGGCCGAAGCGAGGAAAGCCCAGAGCGTCATGCGGGGTAGGGGAGCGACAAGTAAAACAGCTGAAAGAATGACGACAACAATGCCGCAATTGATGAAATAACGCAATTCATTCAAGGTATGTGTAAAGGCTGCGTCTGGGTTGTTGAACTTAAGGTACATCAGGGTCAACCCCATGGTAATGCCAGTCAGTAGGGTGACCAAAATGGCCTTCTTGCCAGTAGCGACCATTTCCGTTTCGGTGGCTGCTGGTTTGAGGTAGCGTTTGTAAACGTCCACGCTCCAGAGGGTCGCCAAGCTGTTGAAGGTGGAGTCTACGGTAGACATCAGGCTGGCGAAAAGCGCGCACAGGATAATCCCTTTGACACCGACTGGCAAGTAAGTGCTGACGATGTATGGGAAGGTGCTGTCGGGGTCTTCCAAGGGAGTACCTTGTTCCGTCAGAATACCGTACAAAGCAATACCCGGGACGATGATGATGACCGCCATCAGGTACTTCGTCACACCGCCAACCATGAGCCCCACCTGCGCTTCGCGCAGGCTGCGAGCAGCCAGGCTTCGCTGGACGACGGACTGGTTCGCGCACCAATAATTGATGTTGAGAAAGAAGAGGCCGAAGAGCATCGGCCACGGCAACGTTGGGTGGTCTGCCGGAAGATGAAGGTGCATCAACTGCGGCGTCTTTTCGTAAAGTTGTGACCATCCGCCAAGATGATGCACGGCAACCAAGGTGACCACGATTCCACCCAATAACAAAATAGCAAACTGTATGATGTCCGTTTTAACCACCGCAGCCAGACCGCCTAAATAGGTATAGACAGCCGAGAAAACACCCAACGCAATGACCAGTACACCAACACGAATTATGCGGACATCGCTGATGAAGGTGAAGTGTTCTCCAAAGACCAGCTCGGCCGCGTAGGCACCCCAGAATAGGGCTCCGCCCAGTGTTACGGTGGCAAACAAAGCAAGGTTGGCCAGGCTGTAGGCCAGTGCCACCTTTGGCCCTACCTTCTTTTCAATGAACTGAGTGATGGTGATGATCTTTTCACTCAGGTACATCGGTACGAAGAGGAAGGCAGCTAGCAAAATTCCCTGTACGGCGTTGATCTCCAAGTTGGCCTGTGCAAGGCCGTAGAGATAGGCCGAGCCCATCATCCCCAGAAATTGGTAGCCCTGGATGTTGGTCGCAATCGTAGACATCGCCACCGAAGGCCAACGGAGGTTTCTGCCAGCAAGGAAATAACTTTCGGCACTTCCTTCTTCGGCTTTCGATCGGCCAGCCAGGGCAACCACCATAATAACGGCGAAGTAAAGGACAACGATTAACAGATCTAGCATAGGCCCTAAGTTAATGCGTATAGATAAGCTTTGGGTAGAGGCGCAGGACTAAGGCACAGGATACTTGAGCGCCCCGCGGATACTACGTGTTAGCCCTAGCGTAGAGAGAGGGAGGGCTGTATGCAGGGCAAACGCATCAAAACAGAATGTATAACCATAAGGTTGATTTCCTGTTGGAACGACCGCAGGGAGCTGCCACATGCGGCAGCTAAATCAAGAATCGAGTATCGCCAATCGCATATCGCCAATCAAAAACGTGGCAAACGAAGTTTGATGCGTTTGCCCTAGGGCTGTATGTCATGCACCCTGCAGTAAACAAAAGTCAGCCTTATCTTAGGCACAGAAATTTGCCACTATATGAGATTACTGATCCTGTTTTCCTTTCTTTGCTTCTTCTCTTGTAACCAACAAGGCCTCGGGCCAAAGGTTATTGAGGATGATTTCGGACCCAGGCCCGCATTGCAACAATACCATGACCTCTCTGACGTTCCCGCGGATCAATTCAGTGGTGGCGCGAAGATGATTCCCATCACTACCCCGCTGGGTGATTTTAAGGTGTGGACTAAGAGAATAGGTAGTAATCCTGAAATAAAGGTGCTTTTGTTACACGGCGGCCCGGGCGCCAACCACGCCTATTTCGAATGCTTTGACAGCTACTTCCCCGGCGCTGAAATAGAGTATTATTATTACGACCAGCTGGGCTCCCGACTGAGCGACGTACCAACTGACCCAAGCCTTTGGACCATTGATCGGTTCGTCGATGAGGTGGAACAGGTGCGTAAAGCATTGAATCTGACTAAAGATAATTTCTACATTCTTGGGCACAGCTGGGGCGGTATTCTCGGACTGGAGTACGCGCTGAAGCATCAGGACAAGATGAATGGCCTGATCATCAGCAATATGATGGTCTCCATTCCTGATTACAACAAATATGCAGATGAAGTGCTGGGCCCGCAGCTAAACCCGGACACGCTGGCTGCCATTAAAGCATACGAAGCAAAGGGAGATTTTAGCAATCCCGGCTACATTAATACCATCACCAATAACTATTACCCCAAACACGTACTACGAATGCCCCTGGAGGAATGGCCAGAGCCGGTACTCCGTGGCTTTGATCGCTTGAACGGTCAGATTTATGTTGGAATGCAAGGCCCCAGCGAATTTGGAATCAGGGGAGACGCCTCCTTACTTACCTGGGACCGTCGAAAGGACCTACCCAAGATCACCATTCCCGTTCTGACGATTGGTGGTAAGTACGACACAATGGACCCTGAACACATGCGCGAAATTGCAAGTGAATTTCCGGATGGAAGCCACGTACACTGTCCGACGGGAAGTCACATGAGCTTCTACGACGACCAACAGACTTACTTTGAGGGACTAATCGGGTGGATTAATTCGGTGGAACACCGTAATTAATTATAGACCTTTCTTCCGATTGAGAACTGAGAGATCGAAAGTGAAGTCTGGCATAATTTCTTCACCAGAAAGGATAAGTGCCATGATAGAAATATAGGCTATGCAGCAGCCCGCTGCATTTTCCGTACCACTTCAGCATCAACAATAGGGGCAAAGAGCAAGTCGCCCTGCCGGTCGTCCACAATCTCCAGGCGGAGCTGTTTGGCCAGTTCTTTGGCCAGGTTACCAAGCTGCTGAGCGTAGGGTAGGGTATTGCCCATCGCTGCGTAATGATCGATAATACCGATCCGGATCAGGTCATAAGGGTCCACCCGATTGATCAATTCCCGAAGCTCCGCTTTGGCGGTAATCTTCTGTCCCCGCATTTTCAGCTGTTCGCGCAAATCAGCCATGGTACAACCCACGATTTGCTCCCGACGATAATGGTTCCAGTATTCCGCGGTGTCCCGTTTACGGGAATAGTGGGCAAGGTGCCGGCTTTCTGCGGCTTTCTGACAGGTGATGCGTGCCATAGCTTTAACCTGTTCCAACAACTCCAGGGTCTCGGTAGTGGAAAGCTGTACGTGCTCGGGATATACGTCTTCTTCCTTACTCAGCTTGGTGGCAACAGCTTGTTTTACTTTTGACTTTGAAGCCAGCGCAATTAGCTTGCCAAGCTCGAGCGATAAGTAGTACTCTTGCATCAACGCGCCCCTGGATTGAGGAGATCGGGCATAGTCTTTCATCCCCGCCGGCTTCCGAATACCATCAGAGAACTGATAGATGTCTTTCAGCCAATGGCGAACATTAACTTGGTAATGATGATCAGAAATACCCAAAGCACGATGAAGCTCAGTGGCCTTGATGACACGGGTACCTTTCTTGGAAGTTCGAATTGTTAGTTCCATGTTGGAAACTTGCTGTTGTTACTACAAATTTATGTTTAAGTGTTGTTTTTTGCAAATTTAAAACAAATTATTTTTCACTTTTGTGTGTTTATTTTCCTTTTTATAGTCATTTGTGATGATTTGTAATCAAAATAGTGTATTTTATTTATTGCTTTTTTGTTTGTTTGTTGAAAATGATTTTTGCTACTTCGCAGCTGGTTAGCGTCACAGCGGGGAGCGCGGAGGGGGAGACTGAGGTGGCACAGAATTTTTGGAAAAGAGGAAACGTAATGGTATTCAGGTAATAAGACCAACTTCACAGTAATATCTTCTTTCTCCTCGGACAGATAGTCCTGCCGGGCGGAGCCCGGATCAGGAAGTCCGTCGGGTGGGTTGCTAGATAGCTCGGCATAGAGATACTATCTTGGCCGTTGCCCGGGATTGCCGGGAGAATTAATTCCAATTATGAAATTCAGCAAAACGGGCCATATCCTTGCTTCTGCCGGCGCCGCCATCGGGGTAGCGAATCTGGTGATTTTTCCTTACCGGGTTCATTTCTTTGGCGGAGGTGCCTACGTTCTTGCCTTCGTTGGGTTCACCCTATTGATGGGGATACCGCTGATGATTTTGGAAAATGCCCTCGGAAAACGAAGTGGTACCGATGCCATCAACGCTTTTCGTGGCGGAGGAGATGGCAAGGGCTGGGCCTGGATCGGAAGGTTGGGTATCCTCACGGCAATTATGGTAGCCTCCTTTTACCTCGTGCTGGCTGGGTGGACCCTCGATTACGTCTGGCATTACCTGACGGATTACCAGGTGCTGTCCGAGACCCCGGCGGGGCCAGCCTTTGGGGCTGCGATCAGCACAACCAAACGTGCCTTATTGTTTACCGGTCTGTTTACGGCTTTGGCAGCCTTCATCTCCTCCAGTAAACTACACGCCGGAGTAGAACGACTGAGTAAGTTTGCAATGCCCCTGTTGGGTATCCTGATCCTTTTTCTGATCATTTCCCTACCAATGTTGCGACCCGAGGCGGTAAATTATCCGAATCTCTTTCGTTTTGACTGGGAGGCGCTGTTCATCCCTACCGAAACCGGAGAACTAGGCATACTCCATGCTTTAGGGCAGGCGTTCTTCAGCCTGGGGTTGGGAGCTGCCTCCATGCTGACTTTTGCAACGCACCTTGATCGGGAAGAAAATGTACTGAGCAATGCGCCGATGATTGTTCATCTTGATACTGTCGTGGCCTTATTGGGAGCCTTGTTGGTGGTGCCCCTGCTCGGAAATATTGAAGGAGACATATATAATGGTCCGCCGCTGGTATTTATCAATCTGGTGGAGATCTTCAAATCTTACGGTGCTGCGGGGCAACTGGTGGGGCTGTCTTTCTTTGTCTTGTTGGGCGTTGCGATCATGACTTCTGCGGTGTCTTTGATCGAACCAGCCTTACGGGCGGTGGAAACCCAGTTGGGCTGGAGCCGGCGTATCGGTGGCCTGGTACTTGGTGCGCTGGTGTTCGCACTAGCCATACCCGTTGTCATTTCCTGTTCGCCAACAGGACCGACTTGGCTAACGGACTTTGCAGGTATGGGGGGCAATGACCCAAGTATGGGGTACTTCAACTTCCTGCTCGAATGGTTCGGCAGCATCATGCTGCTGATCGGGACCCTGCTTTTGTGCATCTATTTATTACGACGCTGGAAACTTGACGGCTTTTTCGAAGAGCTCGAAATTGGTGGACATCAGGTGTCTCCGGCGTGGCGAAAATGGCTGACGGTAGCCTATCGCTTCGTGATTCCGATCGGAATAGGTTTGCTATTGGTGGCAAAAATGGTTGTGCTGTAGCTTTTTTTGGGCGCGCACGCAGGTGCAGGGAAAGTTGAAAAGCAAGGTCGGCTTCCATTGCTCTTCAAAAACCGTTCTTTGCACCTGCGGCCCCGCCTTATTCGCCTTATGGTTCATAGTTCAGTCGTCTATCATCGACGTCTGCCACACTATGAACTACTAAACCATCAACCATCGCTCCCAATACACGTCACCTACTCGAGGTCAACCTGGCCATGATTTTTATCGGTACTTCCGGCATTTTTGGTCGCTACGTACCCCTTGATGCCATCCCCGCCGTTTGGTGGAGGGCAACGATTGCCATGCTGTTGCTGGGGGCGTTTTGCTGGTGGAAAGGCTTCAGTTTCCGGATCGAAGACCCGAAGCGCCGACGCCTCGTCATCCTCTCTGGCTTTTTGATGATGGGACACTGGGTAGGATATTTTTATGCCCTGAAACTGTCGAGTGTTGCCGTTGGAATGCTGGCCATTTTTACTTATCCGGCCATGACCACTTTGTTGGAGCCGCTGCTCCTCAAAAAACCGTTTGAGCCCCGTCACCTGGTGCTGGGGGTGCTGGTGCTGATCGGCGTTTTCTTCCTGGCACCAAGTTTTAGCCTGGCGGATGGTGCCACCATCGGCCTGCTGCTGGGGCTGCTTTCGGCCCTGTTGTACTCCCTGCGGAATATCCTGATGAAAACCCAGGTCGATGCGCTGCAGGGCTCCGTCTTAATGACCTACCAGGCGGGCATTACGATGCTCTTATTGCTGCCAGCCTTGTATTATTTCGACGCAACACCTACCGCAGCGGCCCTGCCGTACCTGCTTGGCCTTGGCCTGCTGACGACCGCCATCGGGCATACCTTGCTACTGGCCTGTTTTCGTCATTTTTCGATAAGCACGGCTAGCTTACTTACCTGCGTACAGCCGATTTACGGCATACTGATGGGGGTGGTTTTTTTTAAAGAAATTCCTGGGTGGTCGTCGGTGTTAGGCGGCGCGCTGATTCTTTCAGCGGTGGTGGTGGAGGCGCGGGCTACTATGAGTAAGGCGTGATAGACTAGCACTAAGCGAACAGGCATTGGTTAACCTGGACGAAGTATGAGGTAACGGCCCCCAGCACTTTTCTTTACGACACGTAGCGTCGTCAAACTTCCATGAGGCTATCGTTACCCGGGACAGCGTCGTACCTTCTTGTTCGAGGCAACTCAGAGGGTAGTCGCCACGCGACATTTGCTTACCTACCTCCTCCTTTCCAGGTACCGGTGAAGCGCCGCAAAATCCAACCGCCCCATCCCGTCGGCACGTGCAGCAGCAAAGACTTCTTTGGTGAGGTTAGCGAGGTAGAGTGGCTGGTCTTCCTCATAAGCGGTCAGGGCCGCCAGGTGAAGATCCTTGTGCATCCACTCCAGCGGAAACTGAACGTCGTAATTATCTTCCCGGATCATCTCTGCCTTGAATTTGGTGAACGGCGCGGTCACCGGCAACCCTGGAAGAACATTGAGCAGGAAGTCTTTATCGAGGCCAAGCTTTTCACCCAGAAGTACCGCCTCGGAGAATATTAGCATTGATTGTGCGAGCATTATGTTGACGAGCATTTTGAAAGATGCTCCCTGTCCGATGCTGCCCAGCGGAATGACTTTTGTGCCCATTGCGTTAGACCAACCCATTCATATCGAAATGAATGAAAAATGCTGCTACTTCACCCCAGCATACACCTTCCGTACCATCTCCCCAATCTCCCGCGGCTCCAGCCACCGGGTAACGATCACCAGGTCTTCCTTCTCGTCGACAACGATGAAGTTTCCCCCGAAGCCTGCGGCGTAGTACAGGTGATCGGGTACGCCTGCCCACTGGCGAGGCCCCTGGTTGAGCCACCACATGTAGCCATAACTGGTGTTCGCTGGGGTGGGAGTTTGGATCATATCCGTCCAGCGACTGGAGATGAGCTGGCGCTCGCCCCATTTGCCCTTGCGGGCAAAGAGAAGGCCGAGGCGAGCGTGGTCGGTAGTGTTGACGAACAGCCCGCCGCCATGGTGGCCGCCACCGGAGACGGATTGCATCTTTAGCCCGTCCACATTGACCCAGGTGTTGTCGTACCCGTACCAACGCCAGGTAGTGCTGGCGCCGATGGGGTCCATGATTCTTTCCTTGATGACGACGGGAAGTGGGCTACGCCATACCTGCAGTAGGCTGTAGGCGAGTACGTTGACGCGTACGTCGTTGTATTTGAAATGGGCGCCCGGTTCGTGGAGTTCACGGTAACGCCATGTGTCCAGGTCCCCGTCGCGGTCTGGCCGGTCAGCCCAATCGTAGAGGCCAAACAGGGCGCCTGACCAATCGGAAGTCTGGTGCAGCAGATGCTCCCAGGTGATTTTTCCGTTATGGACGCCGTCAAAAGTGCCGTCCCAAACGTAGTCGGCTACGGTGTCTTTGACGGAACGGATCAGACCATCGTCCAGCGCAAGACCAGCAGTGGTGGAAAGGTAGCTTTTGGTAACACTGAAGGTCATATCGACCCGGTCTATGTCTCCCCACCTGGCCACGATGTAACCATCCTTAATGATCATCCCGGCCGGGCCGCCGCGTTCTTTCGTCGGGCCTTGCAGAGCATGGTCGGGCTCTCGGCTGAAGCTTTGTAAAATGGCCAGGCGGAGGTCGCGTGCACCCGAGTATTCGTTGGCCATGGCAAAGGCTAAAGCACTATCGATGGCAGCGGGGATTAGCCCCGCTTCAGCGGGAGACTTTTCGGCCCAGGTAGTGGGCGTAGGGTAATATTGAGCACTTAGCGATGTACTAAGCAGGATAGTTAAAAGGATGGCGTGTCTCATACCCGTGAAGGTAAAGTATTTGCTTTTGTTGACAAATGCTT
>JBGCFZ010000029.1:0-7772 GCA_045110355.1 Lewinella sp.
GACAAGAAGATGGAGGTACAGATTGAATCTGATTTGCTGAACAACAGAAGGGGCAACCCCGCAGCTTCTTTACATGAATAATCATCAGGGCGGGGCCGCAGGTGCAAGGAACGTTGCGGGGCAAAGACCTGCTCCTCCCCGTCGATCCCGGAGGGATCAAATCGTCTTAACCCCGGCCGAAGTGAGATGCGTAGCATCGAGCGAAGTCCGGGGACAAACGCCTGGCCCTCCACTCACCCCAGATCCCGGAGGGATCGAACCGCTTTAACCCCGAACGCCGCGAGATGCGTAGCATCAAGCGAAGTCCGGGGACAAACGCCTGGCCCTCCCCTCACCCCAGACCCCGGAGGGATCGAACCGCCTTAACCCCGGACGAAGGGAGATGCGCAGCATCAAGCGAAGTCCGGGGACAAACGCCCGGCCCTCCACTCACCCCAGATCCCGGAGGGATCGAACCGCTTTAACCCCGGACGAAGCAAGATGCGCAGCATCGAGCGAAGTCCGGGGTGAGCAGCATCGAGCGAAGTCTGGGGAGCCTCACCTCCCCTCCAGCTCCCGGAGGGATCAAACCAAACCACATGTCCACCGAACCAAACTACCAAGCCCTGGCCCAACGGGCCATCTCCCAGCCCCTGGTCACCCACATCTACACGGCTGACCCCTCGGCCCACGTCTTCAACGGCAAGCTCTACATCTACCCCAGCCACGACATCGACGCCGGTATCCCCTTCAACGACAACGGCGATCACTTCGGCATGGAAGACTACCATGTACTCAGCGTAGATGAGAATACCCTGGAGGCCACCGATCATGGCGTAGCCCTGCACGTCAAAGACGTGCCCTGGGCCAGCCGCCAGATGTGGGCGCCCGATGCGGCGGAGAAAGACGGCAAGTTCTACTTCTACTTCCCGGCCAGAGACCACGAACAGCGCTTCCGCATCGGGGTAGCCGTCGGCGATACTCCGACTGGCCCCTTCGTTCCAGAAGCTAATTACATGAAGGGGAGCTACAGCATCGATCCGGCGGTCTTCGTCGATGATGACGGCAGCGCCTACATGTACGTTGGTGGTATCTGGGGCGGGCAGCTACAGCAGTACCGCAACCACGAGTGGAGCGCAGACAACAAACTGCCGGCAAAGGACGAAGCGGCGCTTCGTCCCTACGTCGCAAAATTGACGGACGACATGCTGGAATTCGCTGAACCTACCCGTTACGTGGACATCCTGGACGAAAACGGCGAACTACTACTAGAAGGCGACACCGACCGCCGCTTCTTCGAAGCCAGCTGGTTGCACAAATACGACGGTAAGTACTACTTCAGCTATTCCACTGGAGACAGCCACTACATCTGCTATGCGATAGGCGACAACCCCTACGGCCCCTTCACTTATGCTGGTCGTATCCTCGAACCAGTTATTGGTTGGACGACGCACCATTCTATTGCTGAGTGGCAAGGAAAATGGTGGTTGTTTTATCACGACTCTATTCTGAGCAAAGGGGTTACTCATCTTAGGTCGGTGAAGATGGCGGAGATCACTTATGATGCGGAGGGGCGGATTGAGCTGTTGAAGCCTTATCGGAGTTAGCCCGCTGCGGCAGCAATGTATTTTACAATCATCACCAGCCCAACTATGATGGCTCCATAAAAGATGGTGCCACCACTACTGGCCATGGTTAGCCCTAGACCGCCGAATAGGAAAACTAAGCCAAGAATCAGACTTAGCGGACTGGCGTTCTCTGCTTTTTCCTGCCGGACCTCAGCTTCTGCGTTGGTTTTTCGGATGGCAGATCGTAAAACGCTGCCATCCAACAAAGGATGTGCATTTTGTGCCAGCACTACTTCGGGCTCACCCCCATCCAGAATTTGTTGGCTGATGATGCGGCTAAGCTTTGCCTGAACCTGCTTTTTTCGGCGTTCAACGATTTTTTCGAATACACTGTCGTGTAAGTTTTCTGGCTTTATCGCCGTGCCCGTGGCCATCATTTCTTCCTGTATGGCGTCGCCGTAGGTTTCATCAACTGCAGAGATCACTTTAATGCCGTTAGTATTGATGTCATTTTGGTACAAACCGGAAGCGGTCAAACGAGCTTCCCAGGCTTCCCAGGCCATGCCCGCAGCCAGGGCATCTTTGCCCTCATCAATGAGGGCGAGTTTTTCTTGATAATTCATCGAATAGGGTTTAGACCACAAATGTAACACTTTTAAGGTGTTGTTTGTGAAAAAATACCCAATTAGATTACATTCTGTTCCTAGGCTGATTTCAACCGGTACCCAACGCCATGCACTGTCTGGATCTCCACCCCGTCAGCTCCGGTTATTTTTTTCCGTAGCCGAGAAATAAAAACATCTAGGCTGCGACCTACCATAATGCCCTCTTCGCCCCAAACGGCATCGTGGATGGTTTCACGATCCAGTACCTGGTTGGTATTGGTGGCGAGAAAGCCGAAAAGCTTGGCTTCCCGGTAAGTTAGCTCGTGAGAAACTTCTCCGATTATAAGGGATTGTTCAGTAAGACTGAAGATGCAATTATTGCTAAGTCTTTGAACGTCCGAATTTTGAGCTATACCTTCTGCTTCGGGTGGAGAGACTGTTGGAGAAGATTGAAGACGCTGCCAGGCGGGGCCGGCGATCATCAGTAAACAACCCAGGCCTACCAGGACCCAGGGCAGCGGCCCGGACAGTGGCTCGGCTGGTGGAGGGAAGGAGATGCTTAAACTGGCGCATCGAACCGGTTGGTCGCGCTCGGCGCAAGCCACCTGGAAGCCATTTCCTGATAGCGCAGAACTGTTGGGCCCTTTCCAGAAACCTCCCAGGAATACTTCTCCGGTGTCGCAGTCCTCAAGTGACAGGGTATATCCATCCGTGATTTCGAAGTGGTCGAATACGCTGGCGGTGATCATGCCAATGGTGTCGTAATCCACATGACGCTCCAGTTGGAGGAACAGACTACCATCAGGCCGGTGGACAACCGGGGGGATGGTGCTGTGATGGTCCCCTAGGCCAGACAGGTAGTCATGGCCGATCTGCCGCAGGGCCAGGGCACCCTGCGGGTGCCCACCAATGGGCGCCGTAGGCGCAAGGGTACTGGTCAGGGTTACCAATACTAAAACCAGACCAAATGCCGGAGACCACCTTAATAACCAATGTTGCATCACCACAAAAGTACGTTGTAAAACCTACCTTAGTATTGGTTTTACGCGGCCTTTACATCCTTTTACATTCATTTTCAGGTGGCTGCCCTCCTTCCCTATACCTTGCGGATAACAAAATAACCGTCTATGTATTTTCTTCTCTTCTTGTTATCGCTAACAACAACTACTTCTACTGATGTTGTTACTTCTTGTACAGCTACCACGGTAATATCCGAGGTGGAAGTTGCTGAGAATAAGACACCACCCAACTTATACCTGAGTACCGATTGGGGACAGAACTGGGCTGATTTTGCTGATGGCTTACCCGAGGGCACCAACCCTCGTACCATCCTTGAACATGAAGGTGATCTCCTACTGGCGACCAGCGGGCAGGGCGTCTACGTATTACCCGCAGGAGAGTTTACCTGGAAAGCCCGCAACAAAGGATTACCAGAGGAAGTTTTCTCTACCTCATTGGCTGCAAAAGGAAAGATTTTGGTACTGGGAACCTATCAAAAGGGTGTTTACGTCTCCCGAGACGGAGGGCTCCACTGGCGGCGGCCGATTTTCAACATAAAGGGAGGATCAGTCCGGGCATTATTGTTCCACGAGGGCCAACTAATTGCCGGGACGGATTCGGGCATCTTCCGCTCCGCCGACGGCGGAGAAACCTGGCGCCGCAGTGGCCCGATAACCCAGGTCAACGGGCTGGTACTGCACAACGGACAACTCTTTGCCGCCCGCCAGAATGGTATGGGCGTACTCAATAACGACGTGGTCACCTGGTCCTCGGTATATACCGACAGGGCCATCGCTCAGTTGATCTCCGAGGGGGATTATCTCTATGCACGGGCCATCGGTGGAAAAATCATTCGTAGCACCAATGGTGAGTCCTGGGAGAAACAACTCTTCAAGGTTCCGGGTGCGGGCTTTAAGAACTTGTCCGAAGCATTGTGGGGCGGGTATAGTCCGGATCTACCGTCGGAACTTCCAGTCGGTTCCATCTTGGAGACCTCCCGTGGTTGGGTTGTTGGTTTGCAGTCCGGGTGCTAGCAGGCGAGGTTGAAGCCTGCCTCCGACAGCAAGCGTGACCGTCGCTCTCCGAGCGTGTGATCATTGCTGCTCCTTTGAACGAGTGTTTTAAAAACCTGCCGTACGGCCGGAGGCTAACGCTACCGCTCGTTGCCGAAGACAACATTAGTCATTCGGTTTACCAATAAATCAAATAACATGAAAAAAGTAAGTCTGCTTTTTACCCTTCTCTTGTGGGTAGGTACCAACCTTGTTGCCCAACACTCGTACGGCCCTTATAGTCCGAAGGTGACCATCCGTCAGGAGGTTGGGGATGCCAATATTACCATCGAAACCAATCGGCCTATCGCACGCGGCCGGGTAATCTTTGGCGGATTGGTTCCTTACGATAAACTGTGGCATACCGGCGCTGGTGGAACCTTCATTACGATTGATAAAGACGTTATGATTGCAGGCCAGTTGGCACCGGCTAGCAGATATGCCCTGTATTTAATCCCAACCCAAAAGGAGTGGACAGTCATTATGAGCCGTAATACTGTGATGCCTGATTCTCCTGACTATGACATGGAAAAGGAGGTACGGGTATGCATCCCGATAACCAAGCCCAGTCGTTTTTACGAAGCTTGGTCTATTGAGTTGGACCTCACGCCCGGCAGTGCTGACATGTACCTTTCCTGGACGGATGTGCAGGTGAGTGTCCCGATCAAAACATCATTGCTGGAAAGGACAAATGCATTCATCGACAGCCTGGCTACGGCTCCATTGACTCCTGACCATGAGGAGTATTACCGGGCGGTGAGCTACCTTAATTTCAATAAGCAGTCAATGGATAAGGTAGTTTTTTTCGCAAAGCACATCATTGCGCTGGAAAAGGAGGAACATTACTACATCTACGAAACCCTGGCAGAGGCCTACCAGTATCTGGGTGAAAAAGAGAAGGCATTGGCGGCACTGAAGAAAGTTGAAGAAATTCTCCCCCGCGAGTTCCCCGGGCAAACGGAAACGATTGGTCTTATTACCGCTCGGGTGAAGAAGAAACAAGCGATACTAGAACAGATGGAGTAGTGGGTGCGTAGGCCAAATCCTTGTAAGTCAAGTTACTAGTACAGTGTAAACTAAGTTTTATGGTATTTATCCGTACGGGTAGGGCTTGCCTCCACCCGTATCGGCTGCCCCATCAAACACTCCTTTTCGTTCGCTGAGCGAACGAAAAACACGATTCTTCCATACGCAGAGGGCCGGGGCAAGCCCGGCCCCTGCATGCACAAACTTAGTTTACACTGTACTAGAGGTAAATAATCGATCAGGAAGGGTAGGGTATTGGCTGGCACTTCCGTCGTTAGCTCAACGGATTTAAGGATGCCTGCTTTCCGAAAGAATTCCACTGCACCTGCGTTCGCGCCCAAAAGTATCGCATAGGTAGGACTAAAAAAGGCGCTCACCCCCAACGGGAAGAGCGCCACAATACTGATTCATTGAAAACAAAATCTTAGCTGCCTGGTTCCGGCAACGGCCCGAAGGTGACCTTCAGGTTCTTGTTAGTCAAATCCAAGCCTTCCATATAAGTCCCTGCAGTAATGATCAGAGTTTCTTGTTCCGCGCCATTGTCTTCAATATCGTCGATGGCATCCATGAGGGTGGCATAATAGCGATCAGAATCAGGATTGTAGGCACGAGCTACCAGGCTCTCTGCGGCCACGTTAATGACGTACGGATTTAGATTGCAGTCGTCGCTGTCCAGAGAGATGACCGCACTGGCGTTTCCGGTGGTGCCAGCCCCTGGGGTGAATCGGACGGTGAAAGTAGCCATTGCTCCGGGCGCCAGAACGGTACTGTTCGTAAAGCCTTCGATGGTGAATTTAGATTCGTTGGAGGTAATATCGGAGACGGTCAGCGGCGCGGAGCCACCGTTGGAGACGATGAATTCTTTAGTGACACTGGCCGTTTCTACCACGCTGCCGATAAGGGTACCAACCACCCCGTCGTTAACGGCGATCCCGGTAATGGTACAGCCTAATTCAGTGGGGCAGGCAGCTTCTCCATCTGGTGCGCAAGAAGCTGGTGAACTCAGGAATGGCTCGAAGTCCACATTTCCCTGGAAATCACTGGCATCTGGGTCGCCGGAAGAGCCGAAATAGTTGTTCTCTGCCCGGATAAAGCTGCCCAACGCAATAATTGCCTTGGCTCCATTTAAACACCCAAAGGTATTATTGGTCATGATAAGGCCCGTACTATTTAATGCCTGAACAGCCGCAGTGCCGGTTCCGGAACCGCCAATATTGGTAAAGGTGGAGCAATCGATGGTGTTATCGTCAGCACCATTGGTCATGTCTATCCCAATTATTGAATTATTGAAATGCAGCCCGGTGAAGGTATTGTTGTCTCCTGAATTGATGTAGATCGCCCTGGGGCCCTGGCTGGAAAAAGTAATGTTTTGAACCGTCGTATTGGTCATGTTCTGTATGGTGAGCGCTTGCAGGGCGGAGGCAATACCGCTGTCGTCTTCCAGTACTAGATGGGTGCCGACACCCTGCACGTTGTCAACCTTAAGGCCGTCCATATTGAACAGACTAACGGCATCTCCAACGTCGGTGAAATTGTTGCCGTAGGCTTCTAAATTGGTGATTTCATGTAAGCTTAAAGCCGAGGTACCTGTAACGGGATCTGAAGTGCCCCTAAAGTCATTATTGGTGATGGTTACCCCATCAGCCAACACGACTGAAACCCCGGAAATGTGCCCACTGAATGCATTGTTGTCGATGATGATGTTGGAATGGGGGGAGCCTCCAGTTCCTGGTAGGTATATGGCATTGCCGCCAGTCGCTCCCGACAGATCGAGGTTCTTTATGGTGATGTTGTCGCTAGTGCTGACAATGATTGGATGAGTTACGGTGGAAAAATTATCTCCTGCTACCAATAAAACATCTGGGTTCGCACTGGCGTCGCTGTCAAAATGGACACCATCCATATTTCTTAAGAGGAATCCGGCAGCGGCATTTTGAAAATTATTATTGCTGGCGGTGAAGAGGGTAACGTCATCCACAAGTATTGCCGCATCGAACTCATCAGTACCATTATTGGAAAAGTCGTTGCCAGTAATGGTCAGGCCATCCGCTGCTTGTGCATTAATCGCTCGGCCATAACCGGAAAGATTATTGTTGGTGATCGCTATATTACTACTTCTGATGGTCCCTGCCAGAGGGAAAATATTGATGGCGAGACTATTTGATCCTGGCGTGACGGAGAGATCTAAATCTTTCAGCGTTATGTTATTGGCTCCTTGAATGGAGAACGCATTGTTACCATTCGTATTGATACGTACATTACTATTCCCCGTGATGGTGAGGTCCTCCGTTATATTGGGTAATTGAGAACTTAATGCGATGACGAACGGAGCCGTTCCTGTAGTAATATTGAATACAATTTCATCGGGGCCGGGAGTCAAATTGGCCGTCCTGATGGCTGAGCGCAGGGTCCCGGAACCAGTATTATCGTTTATACTAGTGACAATGATTACAGCATTGGTAGATGTTGGTGCGGAGTTAAAAAGGAGGCCCTCCTTACATACTTTAGAGGTACCGTCAGCTGTAACAAGTTTTGAGCCTGGA
>JBGCFZ010000030.1:0-21716 GCA_045110355.1 Lewinella sp.
GGATCAGGGATCAGGGATCAGGGATCAGGGATCAGGGATCAGGGATCAGGGATCAGGGATCAGGGATCAGGGATCAGGGATCAGGGATCAGGGATCAGGGATCAGGGATCAGGGATCAGGGATCAGGGATCAGGGATCAGGGAAGAAAATCCTCCGGGGCAACTTGAGCAAGTTGCGTAGTGTTTTTTTTGTTTTTTTACCTACCGATCAATCGAACGAAGCAAGCTGCCACGAGTAGAACCTGCAACCTGCATTTTGCAACCTGCAACCTGCATCAACTGCCGCCTTAACCATATCTTTACCCGCAAAGCCAACCAAGCCATGACCAAAAATAATTCCACCACTTCACCCGCTTACCACATCGGGCTCGAAGACAAACACGGGGCACACAATTACCATCCGCTGCCAGTAGTCCTCAGCGAAGGCAGAGGCTGCTACGTTTGGGACGTTGAAGGCAAAAAGTACTTCGACTTCTTGAGTGCCTATTCTGCCGTCAACCAGGGGCATTGTCACCCACGCATCATTGATGTGATGGTAGCGCAAAGCCGCAAGCTCACCCTTACCAGCCGGGCTTTCCACAACGACCAATTGGGCGAATACGAAAAATACCTTACCGACTACTTTAATTTCGACAAGGTACTCCCCATGAACACCGGTGCGGAGGGCGTGGAAACGGCCATCAAACTTTGCCGGAAGTGGGGATACGAGAAAAAGGGCATCCCGACGGATCAGGCCAGAATCATCGTTTGCGGACAGAACTTTCATGGTCGGACGACGACCATCATATCCTTCAGCTCTGACCCAGATGCCAAAGGCAGTTTTGGCCCCTACACTCCAGGTTTTGAGAGCGTCCCCTACGGCGACGTTGCAGCGATGCAGGCCGCTTTAGCGAATGATCCGGCCACTATTGCCGGTGTACTCGTTGAACCCATCCAGGGCGAAGCCGGCGTCTTTGTTCCGCCAGACGGTTACCTCGCGGCCGTCAGAGCTGCCTGTAAAGCGCACAACGTACTCTTTATTGCCGACGAGATTCAAACGGGCATCGGCCGGACCGGCGCCCTCCTGCGGGTTTGTGGAGATTGCACTTGCCAGGGGCACTGTGAGCGCCAGCCAGCAACTTATCTGAGACCAGACATCCTCATTCTGGGCAAAGCCCTCTCAGGGGGCACCTATCCGGTATCTGCGGTCTTGGCCGACGATGCGATCATGGAGGTCATCAAACCAGGACAACACGGCAGCACCTTCGGCGGTAACCCCGTAGCCTGTGCAGTAGCTAAAGAAGCCCTGGAAGTCATCATCGACGAAAAGCTGACACAGAATGCCCGGGCCCTCGGTCACCTCTTCCGTGCCCGGATGCAGGAACTTGTTGATGGTTACCCAGGCTTACTCACGCTCGTCCGCGGTAAAGGCCTCCTCAACGCCATCATCATCAACGACAGCCCTGAAAGTAAAACAGCCTGGAACTTATGCGTTGCGTTGGCTGAAGCAGGATTGTTGGCCAAGCCAACGCACGGAAACATCATCCGTTTTGCGCCCCCGCTGGTTATTTCTGAAAAAGAATTACACGAAGCTTGTGATATTATTGCCCGCGTAATCAAAGCTTTTGCTTAATTGCAGCAGGACATCGTAACACATTTCTTCTTTACCACCCGGGACTGCCGTTTGCTGTACGCAGACAACGGCAGTCCCGAATTAATCTAGCCGCTACAACAGATAAATGCAGGTACCGAAAATCCAAGCCGCTATCCAACGCTTTACGGCGTGGTTGCCCACAGAAGAAGCTCAGGCTTACCTTCCCTTATGGGAGACGCAGCAAAATTGGCAAACCCACTTCAACCCGGAAGCCAAAGATCTGGCCGCCAGTTATGACCTGGCGTTAGACTCCAAAACTAACCGTCGTCACTACCGACGGGGAGGCTATGACCCAAAGCGAGCGATGCTGGCCCTGATGCGTTGGGAACCGGATTTTGTGCGGGAAGCCTTTCGGGACCTTTTCAGCGAAGACCGCCAGTTAGAGGGCAGGATTCAGCGGTTTGTTTTTTACGTTAACGAACTGTTCAATCGGTTCCGTGACCAACATCCGAAAGACAAAACCCCCAGCCACAACCACGAGGACGACTACAACATGGTTTCCATTTACCTGATGGGACAGTACCCCGAGGTGTATGCCCCCTACTCCACCGAGTTGTTGCAAACGGTCTGTACCCGGCTGGGTGCAAAGGACGTACCGCCTGCTGCGGACTTCCCCCGCTTTACTAAACTCCTCCAAACACTGCGTAGCTTCCTGACGAAAGATGAAGAGGTGATGGCCGCCTACCAGGCGGCCCTACGCGAACAGGATTACCAGGGAGAGAGTGCTTTGCTGGTATGGTGGTTTTTCAAAATGATCGCGGAAGAGAAAATTCAACCCGTCAGTTAATAAAGGGCAATCGCCCCAACCCTCCCCACCGGGGAGGGCAATTGAAAACGCTACGCGTTTTTAGCCTACTTTGCAATCGCCCTATCAACTAGTGCTTTGTCAGGTCGATTCTGTCGCATTAAATGCTGGTGAATTTTGCCTGTGGGCAAGGCGCTTGAACCGGAGTTTAGCCGTAGCTAAATGAGGATTCAAGCAACGCAGCCAGCGGGTAAAAGACGCCGCAGTTAATGTGACAAGATCGACATGACAAAGCACTAGTGCTTTGTCAATCTAAAACAGTCATTCTCAGCTCCCCCCATACCTTGAGCACTAAATCCTGATCGCTGAACCCTAAATACTGATGATTAAAAACTAAATCCTGATCACTGAATCCTAAACCCTGAATCCTATCTTCGCGCCATGAAAACCGAACTCAATCAAATCTACGCTCAGGAGCCACTGTCTCGTCAGGCAGCCTTTGAGATGCTGTCTCGCATCGGGAACGGAGAAGCTGGGGATGCCGAGATCGCCGCAGTAGTTTCCGCTATAAATATGCGGCCCGCTGTGCTATCGGAAATCGAAGGGTTTAGGGACGCCATGCTTAACCTGGCCCAGCCAATTGACCTTGCCGGCCGGGAAACGATCGACATCGTTGGTACGGGTGGTGACGGCAAAAATACCTTCAACATCTCTACCCTATCAAGTATGGTCGTAGCTGGTGCCGGTTATATGGTGACCAAACACGGCAGTTACGGTGTCAGCAGTAGTGTAGGCAGCAGCGATGTATTGCTGGCCCTTGGTTATGAGTTCACCAGCGATCAGGACGCTCTTATGCGGACCCTCGATCGGGCGGGAATATGCTTTTTCCACGCTCCGCTGTTTCACCCCGCAATGAAAAACGTAGCACCGGTCCGCAGGTCATTGCAGGTCCGCAGTTTTTTCAATCTGCTTGGTCCACTGCTCAACCCCGCCAAACCAAAGTATCAATTATTTGGAACGTATAACCTGGAAGTTTCCCGGATCTACGACTACATTCTTCAGGATCAAATGGACCGGGAGTACAACATCGTCCATGCCCTGGACGGTTATGATGAGATCAGCCTGACGGGCAAAGCCAGTGTACGTAGCCGTACGCGCCAACGCCTGCTTGAGTCCCTTGACTTCGGCCTGCCACAACTGACGCCCAAATCTCTACACGGAGGCGATACGGCAGCAGAAGGTAAAGCCATTTTTCTGGCCGTCTTGGAGAACAGAGGTACCGAAGCTCAACGAAACGTTGTTTGCGCCAATGCCGGTCTTGCCATCCAAACTATTCATCCCGGGCGCAGCCTTCCTGACTGCGTGGCCGAGGCCGACGAGAGTCTGGCCAGTGGAAAAGCCCGTGAGGTTCTACGGAAGCTGGTGGATTGATCATTGCTTCTTTGAGCAAAACCCTACGGTTTTCTTCTTTCGAAGGACGAACTAAAGGCCATCATTCTTATTCCCATTACTTTATGGTCTGTGCGTAAAACAGACCAATACCAAATAGACCAACATGACCATCCTGGATCGCATAAATGAACATAAACGCCTCGAAGTAGAACGACGCAAGGTGCAAAGCCCAATTGAATCTTTAAAGGACAGCTATGGCTATCGACTTGATCGACGCAGTCTGACGGAGTCGATTCTACAAAGCAAAGATTTTGGCATTATTGCAGAGTTTAAACGCAAGTCGCCCAGCCAGGATGACATTAACCTTTATGCGGACTGCATTGAAGTAACCCAAGGCTATCAGACCGCCGGCGCAGCGGGCATTTCTTGCCTGACCGATGTCCACTTTTTTGGTGCCAGGTCCAATGACATTGATCGGGTAAGAGCTGCCGTTGATCTGCCGGTTATTCGGAAAGACTTTATGATAGATAGTTACCAACTACACGAAGCACGTGCGATGGGAGCAGATGCCATTTTACTCATTGCCGCATCCCTTACTCCCGGCCACCTGGATGACCTGGCTGCTGAAGCCAATGAACTTGGCCTGGAAGTCCTCTGCGAAGTACACAACGAGGAGGAAGTGGCTAAGCTTAGTCCTAGTGTTAATATTGTCGGAGTCAACAACCGCAACCTCAAAGACTTCTCGGTCAGCATCAGCAACAGCATCCGGCTGGCACAGCAGTTGCCGGAAAGCGTATTGAAAATTAGCGAAAGTGGCATTGAAGATCCTCAAACCATTGCCAAGTTGCGGAGAGAAGGTTTCAGGGGGTTCCTGATCGGTACTTACTTTATGCGGGAGGAGCATCCCGGGCAGGCGTGTGCCGACTTCATCCAACGGGTTCGGGAGATCGAAGATTTGTATGATGGAGCAATTGCTTAGGATTTAGGGACCATATGCTGCTGATCTAAAGGTTAGGCCAACCTTCCGGCAAGCTCTTTCGTTTCCTAATTGCTTGTTCAAAATTTGCCCTCCCAAAAACCAAATACATCAATTTCATGAAACTAAAAGTTTGTGGTCTCCGTGACCCTGAAAACATCGTAGAGGTCCTGGACCTTGGAGTTGATTACGTTGGTTTTATCTTTTATAACCGCTCCAAGAGATTTGTCGGCAAGACAAGTCTTAGTAAATGGTTACACGAAAATGCGGATCGGTTCGAGGGTACTAATAAGGTTGGTGTATTCGTAAATGCTGAAGTTGATTACATCCTCAACATGGTACATGATTATCAGTTGGACTTCGTTCAGTTACACGGTAACGAGAGCCCGGGCTATTGCCGGGAGTTGAAACTACTGTGGTCCGTCTCTACGCTCCGCAAAGCAACTTTGATTAAAGCTTTCTCCATAGACACCGAGTTCAATTTTGAAGCTACTTATCCTTATGCGGACAGCTGCCCACTCTTCATCTTTGATACCGGAGGACAAACGGACCACGGTGGTACCGGGGTAAAATGGGATTGGTCGAAGCTGTCCGAATATCAAGGGCTTACACCGTTTCTCCTTAGTGGTGGGATTGGGCCTGAGGATGCGGAAGTAATAAGTAAAATCGATCACCCTCAATTTGCCGGAGTTGATTTGAACTCGCGCTTTGAGGTGACGCCTGGCGTAAAGGATGTGTTGAGCTTAAAGCGTTTTTTAGTAGAAGTGCAATAGTCTAGATCTATTGCTCCTTAATCCTTTTCCCCGCACCTGCGTCCGCGCCCAAAAAACAGAAAGGCCCCACCCGAACCGGATGGAGCCTTTCTGTTTTCTGTAAGCAATGATGGCTTAGACATTCATTCCTTTATACACTTCCAAGACGCTACGAACAGCATCAGCAGAAGCATTCATGTCGGCCATTTCCTCTTTGTTGAGGTCAAGTTCGAGCAACTGAACGATGCCTTCGGTTCCCAGTTTGACGGGAACGCCAAGGAAGATACCTTCCTGGCCATACTCCCCTTCCAGCAAAGCACAGCAGGGGAAAATGCGCTTTTCATCGCGGAGGATGGAAGCGACCATTTGTGCGGCAGCGGCACCTGGTGCGTACCAGGCAGAAGTTCCCATGAGCTTAACAAGTTCACCGCCACCTTTCTTGGTGCGTTCGATAATGCCATCAAGCTCTTCTTTACCGATCAACTCGGTAACGGGGATGCCAGAAACGGTGGTGTAGCGCGGCAGTGGCACCATGGTGTCACCGTGGCCGCCGAGCAGCATCGCCTGGATGTCCTTACCAGACACGTCGAGTGCCATACTAAGGAAGGCGCGGTAACGGGCCGTATCGAGGATACCAGCCATACCGAACACCCGGTTTTTGGGCAGGCCGGAGGCCTTCCAAGCCGCGTAAGTCATCACGTCAAGCGGGTTAGACACCACGATGATGATGGGGTTCTTGCTGTGCTCCATAATGGAGCGGGTCACCATGGTGACGATTTTGGCGTTGGTACTGATCAGGTCGTCCCGGCTCATGCCTGGCTTGCGCGGAATACCAGCGGTGATGACGACAATATCACTACCGGCCGTATCAGCGTAATTATCAGTACCTACCAGGCGGGTGCTGAAATGATCGACACTGGCTTGCTGGTAGCTGTCCAGCGCTTTGCCTTTGGCAAAGTCTCCTTTGATGTCAAGAATTACCACCTCCTTAACGAGGTCTTTGTGGGCCAGTACATTGGCAACGGTGGCACCTACATTTCCGGCGCCGACAACGGTTACTTTACTCATGGATTTAAAGATTTTGATTTTCTTAGGGGGTATGTTACATAGAAAAGCAGGGCGAAAGTATAGAAAATTGGGCGGACTAACGGAAATGCCGCCCCTAAGACGCTACGGGCGACAATGATTACCTACTTTTGACGCTAATAACTATCGATTCGCAATGAAATTACTCCGTTTAACATTCGCCATGCTCTTGCTGGCTTCTTTTTCCCTTGCCGCCCAAACACAGCCTGAACACGAAAAAGGTTGTGGCATCAGCATCAAATCTGATTGGCTGATAAAATACCAAAATGGTGAAATAGCTCCCGTCAACAAATCACTGATGACGCAGTACATTCCCATGCGTATGGTGGTAGTAGGAGAAAATGATGGCAATGGTTACGTTGACCCGGTGAAACTGCTGCAGTCTTTCCAATTGCTTAATGACGACTTTGCCAGCACCAATATTCAATTTTATATTTCCGACTACGACTTTGTGAATTTGTCTTCGTTATACGACCACCGTACAACATCTACAGGATCCACCCTGGCATTTAACAGGACGGAGAACAACAAACTGAATACTTTCATCGTCGGCACTGCCGGTGGTGCCTGTGGCTATGCTACTCCCCGCACGAACTACCTAGTAATGGATAAGGACTGTATGGGGCAGATTAACCGCACATGGGCCCACGAAATGGGCCATGTATTCACCCTTGCCCACACCTTTTATGGGTGGGAAAGTGTAGAAAACATCGAAAACATTGAGCTGAACGAACGCGCACCCGCCACCGTTAGGTACCGGGGTCAAAACGTCCCGGTTGAACGCGTGGACGGCAGCAACTGTGAAGACGCAGCCGATGGGTTCTGCGATACGGAACCTGATTATCTTATGGAACGCTGGGCTTGTGACTTCAACGGTGAATACCGCGACAGCATGACGGACCCTGACTCGCTTCGTTTTGCTGTGCAGGGCCGCAACATCATGTCTTATGCTTCCGATGCTTGCGTCAACACCTTTTCTGAAGACCAGAAAACTGCGATGATCACTAACTTGGCTGGTCGCTCAGATTTCAGTTCCAATACCAGCGGCGAAGGTGCCGTCGCCGCTAACGAGGATGATATGAATCTGTTACTCCCCGAGCATAACGTCACCCTACCCCACAACAACTTTGTTGAGCTTACCTGGAATTCAGTTCCCAACGCAGATTACTACATTGTTCAGATGAACCGGACCAGTAACTTCAATGGTGCCATTTTCTTTACTGAAGTAGTTACGGATACTTCTCTTGTCATCGAAGAAGGCCTGTTGGACGATACCCGCTACTGGTGGCGTGTCCGCCCCTTCAACCGCTACCAAGTAGACAGCGATTTCGGTGACCAGGTGTTTCGTTTCCGGAATGGCGATTTCCCGGTCAATACTATTGACGCAGCCCTGAACGCCGCCATCACGGTGGCCCCTAACCCAGTAGCTGGTGGCCAGGATCTCCGCATCAATGGCCGGGACCTTGGCCTGAACGGTAACCTGACCTACGACCTGATCGATGCAGCCGGCCGGGTGCTCATCACCCGGGAGAACCTTCCCGTTGCAGCCGCTGGCTTCAACGAGCGGATCGAGACCGGTTCACTTTCTGCTGGTGTTTATTTCCTCCGCCTTCGGCTGAACGATAAGCTGGTGACCAAGCGAGTCGTGATTACGCCATAATAGGCCAGCCTACATCCCCACTAAGCCTGATGCCCCAACTGCCCTTTATTGGTAGTTGGGGCATTTTAGTACAGGCCGAGCAAAAGTCAATGGCTCAAAAAACTTATATCAGGTTACGTAGCGTTGCACACGATACGTACCTTCGCCGCTCAAAAGTATCTCAACCTTTTTCGAGTTAGTTCGAAAAGGCTGTGATGTAAAAGACCAACCAAGCTGTTATGAAGACCCTGATGACTTCTGCCCTACCCTATGCCAATGGCCCCCTGCACCTGGGGCACCTGGCCGGGGCATACCTACCTGCCGACATCTACGCACGCTACAAGCGACTGATGGGCCAGGAGGTATTGTGGGTTTGTGGTATGGACGAGCACGGTGCTGCCATAACGCTGCGGGCAAAAAGTGAGGGCATTTCCCCCCAGGAAATTGTGGATAAGTATTATGCCTTAGACAAAAGGTGCTTCGAAGAGCTGGGCATTAGTTTCGATTATTTCCACCGTACAACCGCCAAGCTTCATCACGAGACCAGCCAGGACTTCTTCTTGAAACTAGCCGCTGACGATCAATTTCTGGTCAAGAGTTCCGAGCAATATTACGACCCAGAATACAAGATGTTTCTGGCAGATCGATACATCAAAGGAACGTGCCCAAATTGCGGCCATTCCGAAGCCTTTGGCGACCAGTGTGAAAACTGCGGTAAAGACCTTTCGCCTTCAGAGCTGATTGACCCCATTGCCGTACTAAGTGGTGCTAAACCCGCACTCAAAGAAACGAAGCACTGGTATTTTCGCCTCGATAAGCACGAAGCCTGGTTGAAAGATTGGATTGGAGACGGGAAACTCGATGGCCAAGAGCATCATGATGCCAGTGCCTGGAAAAAACACGTTGTTGGCCAGTGTATGAGCTGGCTCAACGGAGGGCTTCAGCCGCGTTCCATTACCCGGGATCTGGACTGGGGCATTCCCGTACCCGTTGAGGGGGCTGAAGGCAAAGTTCTCTACGTTTGGTTTGATGCCCCCATCGGTTACATTTCTGCCACTAAGCAATGGGCCCTGGAAAACGGTGGAGATTGGGAAGACTGGTGGAAAGGGGAAGACAGCCGACTTGTTCACTTTATCGGGAAGGACAACATCGTCTTCCACTGCATTGTATTCCCGTCCATGCTCAAAGCACACGGAGCTTACAACCTCCCCGTTAGCGTACCAGCCAACCAGTTTCTAAATTTTGAAGGAGATAAATTCTCCAAATCCCGTGGATGGGGAATCGATCTGGAAGGCTACCTGGAGAACTTCAAGGAATTCCCGAACCACGTTGATGCGCTGCGCTGGGCTCTGATCCGGAACTTGCCCGAACAGCAGGATGCCGACTTCACTTGGGATGGTTTTACCGAATACCACGATAAGGACCTGGCGGACAAGTTAGGCAACTTCATTAACCGGGTAACGGTGCTGACGCATAAATACTTCGGTGGCAGTGTACCGGCACATCCGAACGGGCAGCAACAGGCGGCGCAAACGCAGGTGCAAGGTGCGGTTTCGGCTGCGGTCTATAAAATAGGCCAGGACATCGGCGCCTATCGCTTTAAAGACGCTGCCACCTCTTTCGTAGAACTAGCCAGCTTTGGCAACACCTATTTGCAGGATGCTGCGCCCTGGACGCTCTACAAGGCTAATCCGGATGACCCCCGGATCGCAGAGACCATGTTCGACTGCGCACAGATCGCAGCGGCACTTGCCCTGACGGCCACACCGTTCATCCCCTATGCTGCCGAGAAACTTCGTGCAGCCCTTAACCAGATTCCGGCCAACAACGGCGACTGGAAGCTGGCCCTCGATGCCCTGGCGGAAGGCCTCCCGCTGATCCCCGCCGGACACACCCTCGGGGAGGCAGGTGTCCTTTTCCCCAAAATCATCGACCGTAAAGACGACAGCCGCAACCAGATCATCCAGCGGGAGCGAGATAAACTCACCGCTATCCTGGCGGCAAAAGAGGCCGCCCCCACTGAAGCAGGCCCAGCTGGCACCAACCGTCCCGAAGCCAAGCCCGAGTGCACCTTCGACGACTTCATGAAGCTGGACCTCCGTACGGCTACCGTCCTTATCGCCGAAGCGGTTAAAAAATCCAGTAAACTCTTACATCTGACCATTGACCTCGGCAATGAGCAGCGCTCCGTTGTGTCTGGTATCGCCAAGCATTTTAAGCCAGAAGAAGTCATTGGTAAGCAAGTAGTCTGCGTAACTAACCTCGCTCCGCGTAAAATGGCGGGTGTGCTCAGTGAAGCCATGATTCTTATGGCGGAGGACGAAGCTGGTAAGCTTGCTTTTGTCAGTCCGCCGGAAGGGTTTGGTAATGGATGGGTGGTTAGATAGACGAAAAATTGCTTCGCTCTTTTCTTAATAGACGGCCTTCGGCCTTGATAGATTGATAGATTGACAGGCTACTGCATTAGGTAGCTCGCTTCGCTCGTCCACCTAGCATATGGTTCTCACAGAGGACAGCACGGAGGGAGACACAGAGGTGGCACAGAGGGCCATTGTTGGAAGGTCCAGGGAAAACACTGAACGTTATAACTCCACGAACGAAGTGAGCAGGGCCGTGCCGTAGTACTACCTATTACAAGGCCGAAGGCCGTCTACCAAGAGTAGAGCGAAGCGATTTTTCGTCTATCTATCCGCCGAAGTCAATTTCCGTATTATCCCCAATATTCAGGCTCTGTCGTTGGCCGCCGATACTGGCGTCGTTGCCGACGACGGAGTCCCGCAGGACAATGTCGCGGATGGTCGCAAATTCACCGATAATGGAATCTGAGACAATGGCGTGTTCCAATTTAGTATTGGCACCGAGCGTAACGTATGGACCAACGATGGAATTAGAAATGACACAATCGGGGCCAATGTGGACCGGGTGGATGATGATACTATTGTCATAGGGTGGCGGATCATCGGTAGCGAAGCCGTCACGATCCAGGAAGGTGGCGTTTGTTTTTAACAGGACGTCGCGTCGGCCACAATCGAACCAATTATCAACGGGGATGGTGGAAAAATCGGTTCCCCATTCGAGCATTCTGGCCAAAGCATCCGTTAGTGGGTATTCACCGATACTACGCACCTGGTGTTCAATATTATAGGTACAGGCTTCGATGAACTGTTGGACCTCCCGGACTTTATAGCAACCGACCATGGCCATGTTCGATTTAGGAATGGTTGGCTTTTCAACAAGGGCACGAATATTACCGTCAATATCGTGTTCCACGATGCCGAACTGTCGCGGATCGTCCACCAGCTGAACACCGATACAACTTGTTTTACTGGTTTTGAAAGCTTTGAGGTCGGCATCGATGATGGCGTCACCGAAAAAAATCATCAGCTCGTTGGCGTCAGCGAAGTGGTCCCGAGCCAGCCAGATGGCATGCGCGGATCCCAAACGTTCCTCCTGGCTCACAAAAACGGTGTGCAGGTCGGGGTAAGTCCGCTCAATGTATTCCTTAATTTTATCCCCGAGGTAGCCGATGATGAAGACATACTCGGTAATGCCCAGTTCGATGAGCCCGTCCATGATGAAGCTGATAATCGGCTTACCCGCCACCGGAATCAGCGGTTTAGGCTGGGTGTAGGTCAGCGGACGCAAACGCATACCGGTACCCGCGACGGGAATAATTGCTTTCATTGCCGCAAGATAAGCGTGCCGGAGGGATATTTAGTAGGCGCGGACGCAGGTGCCGGGTCCCTACCCTTATCAAAGGAGTAAGTTGGAGGAGTAAAGGAATACCAGTGTCCCCTTATCCTCCCCCTTGCACCTGCGGCCGCGCCGTCTGTATCATTTTTTCACCCACTCTTCTCCCCGATAAGTCCAGCCTCCTTTTACCTTCTTCCACTTTCCTCCTACGTACTTAAAGCCAGGGCGTTTTTTCACCTCCCGCGCCGGCAGGTAGGTGTAGGCACCGTCTTTGACGGCCCAACCAGCTTTAGTCATCAGGCAACAGGTACCAGGTTCGGGTAATTCCCGCTTGGCAAAAGCAGCGGGCACTTCGGGGCGTTCCTTCACCACCAACTGCGCCGAAGCCGTTGCCAGCATAAAGAAGAGAAGACAAAAGGTGATAATAGATTTAAGCATGGCAGCGATGAGGGATAAAAGGTCCAGAAATTTTCGGAGGGTAAAATTAAGTGATGGTGATATAACCTTTGAGAAAGCAAGGATATTTTCCGGAGTTGGTCCTTTGAGCTACCACAGGGCGAAATTATAGTCCCTTATCCCAGAAAATCAGGAGCCTTTCCAGAATTAAAAAATCCCACTCCTAAATCAATATTCGGGAGTGGGATTTTTTTTGTTAAGCCGGAGCGTAATTTACTCCACGCCTTTTTTAGCACAGCAAGCAGCACCAGCCTCCTTTGCGCAGGCTTCTTTCTTAGGCTTACAACAAGCAGCGAGCGCTTCCTGTGCCTTTGGGCGGGCGGGCACGTCATCGGCGCTGTAACCAGTATTGGCGATGGCCTGACGCAGCGTTGCTGCGTCGAGTACCTTGTTATCGTACTTGATTTTCACCTTCTTAGTTACCAAGTCGAGTTCCGCAGACTTGACACCCTCAAGTGCCGTAAGGCTGGTCTCAATACTGGTCTTACACATGCCGCACTGAGCATTGGTCTGAATGGTGATTTTTTCTGTTGGTGCTGCCATGGCGATAAAGCCGAAGAGGGCAACAAAAAGGAATAATTGACGCATATTTATTTGAATTTATGGTTAAAGATAAGGAGAGTTTAGAAAAAGCTTCGGGAGAAGCTTACTGATTAAGAGGAGTTTAACGAGTTGCAGGTTTCAAGTTGCAGGTGATTATGACGTGTTTCCTTGTAACCTGCAACCTGTAATCTGCGACCTGCAACCTACTGCAAGGTCCAACGCACCCCAGCGTAAGCCCGGGCACCAAAGATCGGTTGATAGACCTGGGAGGCGTCGAAGTAAGCACCATCAAAAGGTTCCCAGGCGCCGATGATGGCATCCCGCTGCCGACGGTTGGTCAAGTTTTCGCCACCGAAGTAGAACTCGGTCTTGGCATTTGCGACGTACGTCACGTTCAGGTTTAACAACCCGAAGGCAGGCGACACTTGCGGATGAGGGAGGAAGACCTCCTCTGGAATTTGATCGAAGTCGATCAGCCGCTGCCTCCCCACCAACTGGTAGTTAAGGTGTGCCTTAATGCGTGGCCCGTCGTAGCCCACCGTGGCAAGCATTCGGTGCCGGGGCGTCAGCGGAACGTCCCGCAGGCCATTGGTGGCATAAGTCTGCTTTACGTCCTGAAACTTGTAAGCCAGTTTCACGTCAATCAACGGAAACACCTCGTAGTTTACGCTGAAGAGCAGGCTATTGGCATAACTAGCGCCATCCAACTGGTACAATCGTAGCCGATCAAGCTCCTGCTCGGCGTCTACGATGATCTGGTTTTGAAACTCGGTCCGGAACACATCCAACACCACCTGCATTTCCCGGCCGTTGACGGTGAGGTCCCGGGTGAGGTTAACACCGTAATTCCAGGCAGTTTCCAGGCCGAGGAATCCTGGATTATCCGCCGACGCACCTGTGTCGGATTCACTGCCAACAACAATCTGCCGGCTACTGGGAAGCCAGTTCAGGTTATCCACCAGCAGGTTGGGCGACCGCCATCCTCGCCCTGCGCTGAGTCGGATGGCGGTCGCTTCGTTAGGGTTGTACTTCATGTTCAAGCGGGGGCTGAACTGATCTCCCCCCAGATTATGCCGATCGGCACGCAATCCAAGAATAGCCGTAAAAGCCCGAAAAGAAGCGCCTTCCCTGGCCTCTTCCCAGCGAAAAGTGTACTCTCCAGACACCCCAACGGTAGATTCACCACGGCTAAAATCGCGTTCCTCCAGGCTTTCCGTAAAATCGTCCATACGGGCGATGGCGCCCAGTGCCAGCTGGTGGTTGTCGTTAACGATCCGGGTATGATAAAGGCCGTTAACGTAGGCGGAGCGCTGCGTCCCTAGGTGAATTTTTCGGCCATACTGGTTATTCAACCGGTGGAAGGAACCGCTGTAAATGAGGCCAATGGATTGATGAGGCTTGGCAAAACCGAAGTAACCTGTTTTACCCCAAACTTCCAGTCGTTGGTTGTCTTGTTCAATGAGGTAAGGATCAAGGCTGGGCTGGCCATGGTCATGTACGTTCTGCTGGCCACCACTCCGTCGATCCCGAACACCAAGGATGTTCCACTGGCCCTCCCAGTTGTCTGTCCCCTTACGAAACAACCGCAGCAGACCTACACCGGTACGCCGATCGGGCATGTCCTTAAAACGATCGAAATCGAAGTCGTGCCTATTCTCCGTGAGACCAACGTGTGCCGCTGCTCCCAACCAAAGAGAAGGAGCGATCTGATGGTTCGTCAACACATTCACTTCTCCCCTGCCCTGGGTACTACCAAAGAGGTTGAGGTAAAGTTTTGGTCCGTCGGTGGGTTTAATCAGTTCGGTGTTGATCTCACCGGTGATGCCCTGTGCGCCACTTTCCAGGGAGCCGCTCCCCTTGCCAATCTGGATGCCGGTTGCCCAGGGTCCTGGAATCAAATCAAGGGCAAAGGGGCTGGCCAAGCCATCGAGCATAGGCCTTTTTTCGAGGGTTAGCTGGGTATAGTTTCCCTTCAGGCCCAGGACCTGAATCTCCCTTCGGCCAGTCAGGGGATCCCCGTAAGCGAGGTCCACCACCGGGCTGTTTTCGAAGCTTTCGGCAAGGCTGCAACACGGTGCTTTGCGCAGTTCTTTGCTGGAGATGGATTCGATGTTTCTGCTGTTTAGCAGGGAGGCCGAGCGTCCATTATCCCGGGCAGTCACTTCAACGGCATCCAGGGAAGTACCTTCTTCTGAAAGGAGGATCTCAAGGGGCATTTTCAGTGTATCGAGCCAAAACTCCCGGGTGGAGAAGCCCAGGTAGGATACACGAAAACGGTCCTGGCCAGCCACAGCTTCCAGGTAAAAACGGCCCTCAGCATCCACGGTGGTACCACCGCCTTCGAGCCATTTAACGGTAGCGCCGGTCATGAAGTAATCGTCATTGTCGATGACGGTGCCGGAAACCTGGGCATTGAGCAATAAGGGGGCTAGGGAAAAAAGAAGAAAAAGGCATATAGGGTGCAGCAGTTTAGGGCGCGGCCGCAGGTGCAAGGAAAAGTCCCTGACGGGCAGGGTTGGGTAAACAAACATTGGGTACTAATTGAGGTAGCGTTGAAAAAATTCAATGATGGTTTGTTCGGCCGGGGAGGCCGAAAAACTATCCGCTAAATCAAAAATGTTTGGTGCGCCACCAGTAATGCCCGCCCGGCTAGCAATGGCGGCGGATCAGGTCCGCGAATGGAGATAATGCCCTCGCGCTCTACCTCCGGCAGGTACTCCCAATAAGGAACTCCCGGCAGGGTAATCAAGGTGACAGCAACTAGGTTCCACTCAGACAGTACGTGGGTAAAGTCAACATCAAGCTGGGCAACAATGGTTTCTTTCTTTCCGCAGCCATGATCATCGTCCTCCATTACCTGGCAGGCATCCGTCACGAGGCAGCATGCCGTCTTAACCTCCGCCACTGGTGCCTTAGGACCTTCTTTATGTCCGCACTCATGATCTCTCAGGGAAATGCTCAACCACTGCTCACCTTTGCACAGGCAGTAGACCCGTTGCAATGGCAAACCAACGCTAACGACCAGCAGGTAGATCGTTAACCAGGGAGAAAACCGCCTTGCGAAGTTCCTGATCGGCATTTGGCAAAGATAAGACTAAGGGATGAGTAATAAGCCAACGATCAGTTAACACCAGCAGTTCCCAAAAAGGTCAGTCCGCTTCCCCTCAGGGCTAAAGCATACTCCTACGGCGCATTGAAACCGGTACTTCTGCCCGAATCTCGGTCGGACGGCTACTTGAAGCCTGCGGTAGCAGGCCATTCGTGTGCCGTCGGGCCGATGACCAAGGAGTATTCACTAGCCCTGCCACTCCCCCTGCTCCTTACCACATAACTTTGCACCTGCGGCCGCGCCTGAACACACTACGCAACTTAACCGCACCACCTCACCCCGAAATGACTCGCCCACAACAATCCGCCTTCATTTTTATTCTTACCGCGTAGGAAGTCCTAACTTACTCGCTATGCGTTACTTATACCCATTATTTCTCAGCCTGTTCCTTACCACATTTATCGAGGCCCAATCAAACTGGCAACCGGCTACCATCGTTTTGACCGATGGTACCGAACGAGCGGGTGAAATAGACGATCGACGCTGGAATTATGATTTTGACGAAGTCCGTTTCCGGAACTCGCTAAAAGAAGGAACCGAACGTATTTCAATCGCTGAAATGTCCAGCTTCAAGGTTAATGGCCGGCGGTATGAAACCGCCGACGTTAGGATCAACGCCTCCCCCAGGGATCCGCGCCACTTGTTAAAGCAAGAAGAACGGATCGAGGACCAACGTTCTGTAGCCCTGCTGATACTTGTAGAAGGCAGCGTTTCGCTTTTTGAGTATGGGGACGAACGGGGGAACGCCCACTTCTTTATCCGCCGGACAGGGCAAACCCTGGAATACCTCGACTACGGTCGGTATCTCGTTACGTCAGACAATGATGGGCGGATGAGCTATAATGAAACCAGTCCCTACCGTGCGCGCCTGATCAGTGCACTCTCTTCCTGTGATCGGATCAGGAATGACATTCTGCAGACCCGCTATCGCCGTGAAGCACTAATGGATATTTTCGAGCGCTATTACAATTGCGGACAGGAACGTTCTGGCTATTGGCTGACGCCCGAGGGTGGTGTATGGCAATTCGGACCAGACCTGGGGATGATAAAAGGCAACCCAACCTACGGTGAGATCGACAACCCGGTTTACCCTTTCAGCAACCTTGTTTCCTGGAACCCCGCCTTCGGCGGGCACGCCAAATACCGATTTTCTGGCCGACACGGCACCGTGGCCGTCCGTCTTGGGGTCTTTTACCATAATTTCAACGTGAGCGCTAATGCTCCTGATTTGGAAGAAGAAGACCCCACGGCTAATGCTACGTTTCAGTACGTTTACAACGAACGTTCCCTGCATTTCCAGTTTGGCCCGGAGATCGTCCTGGTTCGTTCACGGTATCCTCTATTTCTGGAAACGATGGTGGAATACCATCGGATACTGGACTATCAGGAGTCTCGTTTCCTGACCCGAACCCAAAACGGACAGACGACCGCAGATGGTGTTGCGTACGATTTTAGCAGACAAGGTGCTTTTTCTCTAACTACCGGAGTTGGCATTATTGCGGGTAAAACGCGCTTAAGTTTACGGGTCAGCGCTACCCGTAGGAAGTACCCCACTTATGTGCTTAATTTGTATCGTTTGGGCGTGGTAGGTAGTTATGATTTTTAAATACAGAAGTAGCAATAGATACCCTTTGAGAGATATTTCTCTATCTGATCAAGGACGAAGAATCGGTTAAAATGAAAAACCGCATTCCAGCAAGCGCTGAAATGCGGTTTTTTTAGCATTTCTCAAGTAGGGACTACCGCAGGTTACGAGCTCCCTGTACCAGCAAGTTTACTTCATTATTGAGAACTTCTACGAAACCCTGGTCAATGGTAAAAGTGAGGGAACGTGCATCAGCTCCTTCAGCAGTTGCGTTGGTGTCCTCATCAAAGAACGTGTAGGCACCACCAGCTGTTTCCAGCGTCACTTTGCCTTGCGACAAAGCAGAAACCAAGGGTGCGTGATTGTTCAGCAATTGGAAAGAACCTTCAACACCGGGTAGACTCACACTTTTGATGGAGCCGGAGAAGATGGTACGATCGGGGGTTAGGACAGAAATTTGCATAGATTGATAGATCTGATAGATTAATAGATTGAAAGAACTGCCGCAAAAGATCGACGACATCGAAGTGAAAAGAAAAGTAAAAAGATTTTCCGCACATTCTACTACTCACCTGGTGAGCAAGCGAAGCGCCGCGAACGGCATGCGGGTCTATCAATCTACTAGACTATCATGTCTATCAATCTAGGCCTTAGCAAGTTCAGCCTCGCCCTTAGCGATGGCATCTTCGATGGTACCCACAAGGTTGAAGGCATTCTCGGAATACTTATCAACTTCACCGTTCATGATCATGTTGAAGCCTTTAATCGTATCCTTAATGTCTACGAAAACGCCTTTAAGACCAGTGAACTGTTCGGCAACGTGGAAAGGCTGGCTCAGGAAACGCTCCACACGGCGGGCGCGGGAAACGATCAACTTGTCTTCTTCGCTGAGTTCGTCAAGGCCAAGAATGGCGATGATGTCCTGCAGTTCATTGTAACGGGCCAGGATGTTGATCACACGCTGGGCAGTGTCGTAGTGCTCATCACCAATGATAGCCGGGTCGAGGATACGTGACGTGGAGTCAAGCGGATCCACGGCGGGGTAGATACCTTTGGAAGCAATCTTACGATTAAGTACCGTTGTTGCATCAAGGTGAGCAAATGTAGTGGCGGGAGCGGGGTCAGTAAGGTCATCCGCAGGTACGTATACGGCCTGTACGGAGGTAATAGAACCACGCTTGGTGGAGGTAATCCGTTCCTGCATGACACCCATCTCGGTGGCCAGGGTTGGCTGGTAACCTACGGCTGAAGGCATACGTCCCAGCAGGGCAGATACTTCGGAACCGGCTTGGGTAAAGCGGAAGATGTTGTCAACAAAGAAAAGGATGTCACGGCCACCAGTTGGGTCACTGAGGTCACCATCACGGTAGTATTCAGCAATGGTAAGACCAGAGAGGGCTACCCGGGCACGTGCTCCCGGAGGCTCGTTCATCTGACCGAATACGAAGGTTGCTTTGGATTCTTCCAGTGCCTTCATATCAACCAGGCTAAGATCCCAGCCGCCTTCTTCCATGTCGTGCATGAACTTGTCACCGTACTTAATGATGTTGGATTCCAACATCTCACGGAGCAAGTCATTACCCTCACGAGTACGCTCACCAACACCGGCGAATACGGAGATACCTTCGTAACCTACGGCGATGTTGTTGATCAGTTCCTGAATCAGTACGGTTTTGCCTACACCAGCACCACCGAACAGACCAATTTTACCACCCTTGGTGTAAGGCTCGATCAGGTCGATTACCTTAATACCGGTGAAGAGCGGCTCCTTATCGGTGGCCAGTTCTTCGAATTTAGGCGGTGCGTTGTGGATGGGGCGGGCATCTGCACCTTTTGGCACAGCGGCCATACCGTCAATCGGCTCACCTACTACGTTAAAGAGACGTCCTTTGATCGCCTCACCTACTGGCATCGCGATGGCACGGCCGGTATCGGTTACTACGGTACCGCGGGTAAGACCGTCGGTAGCCTCCATAGAGATCGTACGAACAGAATCTTCGCCAAGGTGCTGCTGCACTTCCAGAACGATGATTTCGCCGCTGGGGCGGGTGATCTCCAGGGCGTTAAGGATAGCGGGAAGGGCGTTGCCTTCACCACTGAAATCTACGTCGACCACGGGGCCGATAACCTGCTTTACTTTACCGATATTTGCCATGTAGCTATGCTTGTTGGTATAGAGGGGGTTGCTAATTGAGCCGCAAAAGTACGATGAATTAGGGAAGTGACAAAGGAAATTTGTGGGGATGTTAAAAGTAGTTCATCCTTGTTCGTTCAATAGTTGATAGTTCATCGTTCCATAGCCCTAATCAAGGCAAAATCTCATCAAGACTATTGAACTATGAACTACAGACTATTGAACTACTAAAACTTCCATCTCCAGCCCCATTTCCCGCGCATACCGTCGCAGTAAAAGATTAGCCTCCGCCTCCGTCTTTACCGGTTCCCCGAGGTAGAGCAGGTAGCCCGGGGCGCCTTCCGTCAGGCAATCGGCCAGCAGCACTGCGGCGGGGATAGCGAAACGGGTGTTCAGGTCTTTGGCACGTTCTATGGCCGTATCGTAAACGGGGTACAGGCCTTCCAGCAAGACCAGGCCAGAGGCGTCGACGCGGCCCAACGGGCCGCAGCCATAACTCCGTTCGATGGTGCCGCCGGCAGCATACCGGAAATAATGGATGGCGTTGGGAGCAGGGCGGGTTGGCTCCACAATGGGCTCACGAATCAGTTCGGGCGTTAAATCAAGATCTGTTTGGTACCCGGCCTCTGCGGCAGTGATCGTATGGTCATATTCTCCCTCCAGCACATCAGGAGATTCGTCGGAGCCGGCTGGGGTCTGGGCAGATTCCAGTGGGCTTAGATCCGGAGCGGAAGCCATTTGTCCGGGACGGCGCTCCGGCGACCAGTCTGACTGAACCCAGGCTAATCCGCTAAAGACCATAAAGGAGGTAAGGCCCAGGGTCAGAACCCACCAAGACAATTCGTAATAGCCCGGACGCTTACGAATCTCGGCGGGATAGAGGGATCGGATGGCATTGCGTAGCTGCCAACGCAGGCTTTTACTTAAACGCACGGGCTGTTTGTACCAGGGGGTCTTACCCTTTTTGGCAGGAACGACCGTTGCCACATAGTTGTCGTTGCGCAGCAATACGGGCTGGTAGTTCTCCACCGAAAGGGGATCCGCAAAACCACTCGATGGTTCGGGCGCGGGCGCAGGTGCATTTTTCGGACCGAGGGGCAGGCGTTTGCGCAGGCCCTCCATCAGTTTCGGCGGCGAAGCCGCCGCTGCCACCCACACGGGTAGGCGAGACCGTCGTCCATCGAATTGATCCACATGGCTGGGTTCAATGAGCCAGCGGACCTTATTATCGGACTGGATTTCCATCAATCCAAACCCAAAATGCAGGCACTGTCGTTGCAACTCCCGGTAGAACCGATTGGAGCGGCGTTCAGAGGCGATGTTCGAAAATATCTTCTGGTCGTAGGCGACCCATTGCGCGTCGGCATGAAACCTCATGAACTGAGCAATGGCATAGATGTAACGGTAATAACGCAGTTGGCCTAACCCCAGCCCAGTTACTGCCCAAAGCACCAAGAATATGTTCAACAGGAAGAAGTAAATGCCGGGCCGCCCGTAAGCCTGCCATAAATTCACCCCTTGCACCTGCGTCCCCGCCAGAAAAAGCGCCATGACCGCAAGCGTTATGACCAAAGCATGGGCGCCAATTCGAAAATAATTGACCCGGTACAGCACCTCATGGGCCTGGTCGATGCCAGAAGCTTCCACGGTTGCCGTAAACCAGCTTAAGTCAGGCTTTTGGTAGGCCAGGCGTGCATCAATCGTGACGCCCTCGTAATAATGAGGCTTGTGCACCACCTGCGTGCCACTCGTGCCCGAACGCGGACGAAGCTTATAATGCTGACGCAAAAAATTAATGGCCAGCCCTCGTATGTTCTGTTCGGTGTACATGTTAGAGGTTGCAAGTTACAGGAATCAGGAATCAGGAATCAGGAATCAGGAATCAGGAATCAGGAATCAGGAATCAGGAATCAGGAATCAGGAATCAGGAATCAGGAATCAGGAATCAGGAATCAGGAATCAGGAATCAGGAAT
>JBGCFZ010000031.1:0-22683 GCA_045110355.1 Lewinella sp.
GGCTTCACGCCGCCGGTACTCATAAGGCTGCCGTTGGATACACTGGGGTTGGCACCCATAATGATCAGGTAATCGGTACGGTCAATGTCGGGCACCGCCAGGTGAAGTGTGTGGCCAAACATTTGATGGGCCATGAACTGGTGGGGGAGTTGGTCCATTGAAGTAGCCGAAAAAACGTTCTTTGATTTCAACGCCCGTCGGAAGTCTCCGGTATACGACATGATGCCGTAGTTGTGTACGGTAGGGTTGCCAAAATAAAAACCGACGGCATCCAGGCCATGTTCTTTGCGGATGGCGTTCAGCCGTGTACTGGCATAATCGATGGCTTCCGGCCAACCGATGGTTTCCCAGGTGCCGTCTGCCCGTTTACGGAGAGGTTGCTTTAAACGGTTAGGGTCTTCGTGGAGCTCCGCAATCCTTGCTCCTTTGGGACAGATGAACCCTCGACTGAACGGGTCTTTTTTGTCACCGCTTACGGAGAGTACTTTCTTTCCATCATGCTCAATTTCGAGGCCGCACATGGCTTCGCAAAGGTTACAGACACGGTGGTGGAGCATGGTTGGGGTAATTTGGACTATTGGACTATTGGGCCGTGGTAAGTTAGCCCTTGTTTGTGAATTAAAGCGATAACTTAGCCTTTATGAACACTGCTTCCGAAACCCTCCACCGCATCCTGCGCGCCGCCGCCCAAATGCTCGCTCCTTTTGATGAAGCGACTTTGAGCCACCAACCCGCGCCTGGCAAATGGTCTCCCAAGCAAATTCTTGGGCATCTGACGGATTCTGCCTACAACAACCACCGTCGTTTCCTGATCGCCGCAGATCAGGATCACCTGCGTTTTTCGGGCTACGATCAGCGGGCCTGGGTAGAGCGAAATGGCTATCAGGAACGCGATGCGCGGGAGGTGGTCAGTACCTTCCTTGCGGCCCAAAGCCACTTGGGCTACCTTATGGCCACGCTGCCCGACAGCTTGCTGAACAGAATGACAACGGAACACGCTTTTGCTACTACGGCCATGCGTCCGTTTACTGAAGGAGCACCTTCCTGCCTTGGTTATTTCATTGAAGATTATCTCTTTCACCTCGTCCATCACCTGAAACAGATTGACCCTTCTTTTAATGAAGACTGGTACATAGGATATGAGCGATGAATTGCCCCTGGACCATTGGAGTAGGTTATATTTGACCATTATTGATGCCTTTGAGTATTACAAATAATGACAAACATTCGTCCAGCGACCGCCGCAGATGCAGCAGCCCTTGCCGACATCTTTAATGCTTATCTCGGAAAGGCGACCATGGTGTTGGATGCTCGATCGGCAGCTGACTACCTTCCCATCATCACCGGTGAAAAGACGACGGTTTTTGTTGGTACGGACCCGCAAAACGCGGTCATCGGATTCGCCTACGTAAAGCCATACAGCGACCGAAGAGGCTACAGTCTGGCGGGAGAAGTGACTATCTTCTTATTGGAAAAAACGACTGGTTCGGGCTTGGGCAGTCAATTATATGATCAGCTACTTCCATTGACCGACGAACTGGGTTACCGACACTTAACGGCCAAAATATGGGCCAATAACTCGGGCAGTATTCGCTTTCATAAACGTTATGGATTCCGGCTGGTGGGCACCCAGATTGGGATTGGATGGGTGAACGGCAAGCGGGTGGATACGGTGTTGATGGAGAAGGTATGGTGAGTTAGTGTGTAGGTGATTCAATGCGTGGCTACCGCAAGTACATTTGCGGCGCTGCACTTGCTCACTTTGGGGAATAAATAGAGCAAAAATGGACATCAGAGCTAATCATTCACCCCTGTTTCATTAACTACGCTGCTGCCTGCGATGGTCCCTTTTTGGGCGCGGCCGCAGGTGCAAGGAAAGTTTTTTGAGCAGGGAGGTTCAGGGAAAGAGGATCGCTTTGCGCGAAGAGAGGGACTGAGGTAGGGGCTACCTGCGAGTATGCATTAGTCCTAAGGGGGGCTGCCCTCTCCGAACAAGATCGGTTAGTTCCAGGCATAGATGTTGTCCTTCAGCCAACTTATCACCTCGCTCATGCGTATAAATCAAAAATAAAATATACATGGCTTCTGCCCTAAAGAACCTCAGCACCTACGACGACAGCAACATCCCCGACGCCGCCGAAATGTCTTTCGGCATTGTTGTGGCCGACTGGAACCGGGACATCACCCACGCCCTCTACGAAGCCTGTGTGGAAACCCTCACCAAGCACGGAGCTAAAGAGGAGAACCTGAAAGTTGCTCAAGTGCCAGGTGCCTTCGAATTGCCCGCAGGCGCCCGTATCCTGGCGAGTCGGGAAAAACTTGATGCCGTCATCTGCCTCGGTTGTGTCATCAAGGGAGAAACTGAACACGATGTATACATCAATAACGCCGTTGCCACCGGACTGATGAACCTTAGCATTTCCACCGGACGCCCCTTCATCTTCGGCCTCCTCACGCCCAATACCCACGAGCAGGCACTGGATCGTGCTGGTGGTAAGCACGGCAATAAAGGCGTGGAAGCAGCGGTCACCGCGCTGCGTATGGCTGCCCTGAAAAAGGAAAAGCCTGAGGGCAAGAAATCTATTGGGTTTGGCAATTAGTGGGTAGTGCTGCCGCATGGTCATGCTCGCTTCCGCTAGTGGTGCATGCTGCCTTTCTGACTTGGGTTGATGGCCTTCCTGCGTTAAAAGCGCAGGCCTATGCTGTAAAGCTCTAACGAGCTGAACCTATTTCAGAGAAGCCCATTTGCCGCAGAACTACTTACTTACTACCGACTACTCACTACCGACTATTTTATGTTGAAATTTATCACCTCCAGGTTCCGGGCCTTCGGCTTCGCCTTCAAGGGCCTGGCAGACCTTTTTCTAAACCACGAACCCATCTGGGTACACCTCGCTGCAATCTTTGTCGCATTGGGTACCGCCTGGTATCTGGAGTTCCCGGCCTGGAAATGGGTGATGTTCGTTATTTGCATTGGCTTCACCATCACCACCGAAGCCTTGAATACGGCCATCGAATACGTTGTTGACCTTGTTTCTCCTAATTACCACGAATTGGCGGGGAAGGCTAAGGATGTTGCGGCGGCGGCAGTGTTGGTGTCGGCAGTTACTGCTTTTGTGGTTTACTTTATTTTGGTTTGGGAATATATAATGGAGCCTAAGCTGTACCTACAATAGAGACGGATTTAATTAGAGGTTTCCTTGAAACATCCAATATGATAAAGGAGGTCAAATTTTTAATGGTAGTGGTTGGTACTTGTCTGGTTTGATTACAATCGCGGATTGATTAAGCCAGCTCACGCTCTTAAAGTATTAATTTAATGCATTGATAAGTTTATTGAAAATAAATCGAGCCCTCATGTGTCCGTACCCAGTGCCGTAGGCTGTAGAGGTCAACGCAATAACCAAATTCTCAGTAGGAACCACCACTAAATGATTACCACCGTTTCCAGAGGCCCATAAAAAATCTACTTTTTTTCCATTAAATATTCGCTGGTTTTTGTACCAAAGCATTCCGTATTTATCCCAAATCGACCATTGGTCAGAGATGTCAAAAGTCTTACTCGATTTTATTTCCTCAATGTAATCTGATGGAATAATTTGTTGGTCCCCCCACTTTCCTTCGTTCGAAACCAGTACACCTAGTTTCGCAAAATCTAAGGCAGACAGAAATAATGTTCCCGAAGCTACTGTTTGGTTTGCAGCGTTCGTGTACCAGTAATATTTTTTGATGCCGAGAGGGCCAAATACTTTTTCTTTGGCAAAGTCATTGAGGCTCATTCCAGAGGTTTCTTCAATGATTGCGCCAATCAATGCTGAGTTTATGTCTGCATAAACCCATTGTTCCCCTGGCTTTCTAACTAATGGAATGCCTAACAAGTAATCGACCCAATCATCTTTTCCTACCCATTGGCCTGCTTGGCCTGGCGTTTGGCCATCATTCGAATCGGCATCTAAACCAGATGACATATTAAGCAGGTGTTTGATCTTGACGCTCTTATAATCTTCGTGCAAGGAAGGATACTTCTCTTTAGAGAAAAAAGAATAGACATCCTGATCTAAATGCTGAATCAAGCCTTCGTCGACCACTAGTAGGGAGGGAAGGAATAGTAGATTCAATAAGTCCGTGTCATCAACTCCGGCACAGCAATAATAAAGTCTGCTTTCCCGAAGTATTCTTTTTCGAGGTCATCGATCGTTTTTTGTTCTACCGTAGAAATGGTCAGTACCTTAAGCTCCGGCGCGTACTGCTTTAGGTACCAGCCGATGCCCTCATAATTATCTGAATGATAGCTGCCGTTGAGGTGGAGGAAGGCACGGCCCGCCTGCTTGTGGGCAACGATGAAATGCGCCATGGTAGCGTCTTTGATGGCCTGGGCCATGGGGAAGGTTTCCCCGCCATGACCACCGGGCATCATCTCTAGCATTTTGACGTAGCCGGGTAGGGAGGCGTCGTAGGGAACGGGTAGGGGAGGCAGCAGTTTTTTCTCGTCGTCGGGCAGGGCATCCAGCCCGGCGAATCCGTCTTTGAAGACCACCCTGGCGTACTTTCGAGGGACATTACTGGCGATGACGGGGACGTCGTTTTTCGCCGCCCAGTCTACCAGCGGCTGGTAATCGGTTTTGAAGTTAGACCACAGGCCTTCTCCTACGGAATCCAGTGCCTCAGCTTTGATCTCTCCGGCGAGGTAGCGGTTCAGGGCTTCCTGTTGGTCGGATTCGAACATCTCCATGCCGACGGTTAGCGGGCCTGCGGCCCGCAGCTCCCGCGCCAGTACGTTCTGCAGCCAGTGGGCAATGGCGCTGTTGTGGGTCTCGCCGAAGAGAATTACGTCGGCAGACTTGGCGGCCTTGGCCAGTTTTTTGTACTTAGTTCCTTTACCAGTACCGTCGAATAAGGCGTAAGGGGCGGGGTCCGATTGGGCTGAAGAAGTGGCCATAAAGGAGGTGAGTATGAGGGGAAGGAGTAGTCGTAATAGCATTTGGATGTATTGGGCTTGTTCCAAAGGTAGGAATCAGGGTTCAGTGTTCCCTCTTCGGTGATTATAATTTAGGTAGCTGATTACGAACTTCTCCTTACTTTAGCCCTCCCAAAAAATAACCTCATGAGCGAAACAACCACTCTTGGCGTAGGTAGCCGCGTCCGTCATCCTGCATTCGGCGATGGCGTGATCATCAAGCTTTTTAAAGCAGCGTACGACGTTACTTTTATGCAGTATGGCATTAAAACTGTCGGACGCGATTACGATAAATGGGAAGTTATTGAGGCTATTGAAGCCGAGGAGGTCGCTTCGTTCAATGAAGCCGAAAAGGCACTCGTACGTATTTTACGTACCTACAACGGGATTCAGGAAACTACCAAGCTTGGCGATAAATGGGTGGACGGTACTTTGATCCTCCAGCCAGGAGAAGAAGGCTTGGCCAATAAAGAAATGCCCATCGATACCTTCTTTCACAAAATTGTCATGGTGCGAGATCGCCTGCGGGTGATGGAGCAACGGATCAACGCCAGCAGCATGACGGATGAAGAAAAAGTTAACCTGCAGCAATACATTACCCGTATCTATGGCTCGCTGACTTCCTTCAACGTTCTTTTTCGCAGAAAGGAGGATCACTTTAGTGGGCAGAAGAGTTAGGAACTAGGGAGCAGAAGCTAAGGAGCTAGAAACTAGGGGCTAGTGAACTAGAAATTAGAAGGCCGTCGTGCAACGCACGACGGCCTTCTAAGGTAGAATAACGGCTCTTATTGTCCTGGGGACACTCCCTAGCTCCTAGTCCCCTAATCCCCAGCTTCTAATTCCTTAACCACCAAGGTCTTCCCCAGCCGGTCGTGCAACGCTCTTTTCAGCGGATCCGTAAAAATCCACATGACGGAAAAGATCCACAGCGAATTAATCATCCCGATGAGAAAACTGTTGGAGAGTGGATGCTGCATCCTGAACTCAAGAAATTCTTCAATGGTTTCGAGTTCCAATACACCCGGTGTTTGGAAGTACCGGATCATTACGAATATGGCAGCGTAAGCAGCGAGCGCCCAGGGTGTAAACCGAAGAAAGCTCTGGTTCCAGGTTATGGGGCCTTTGGTGAGTTGACTGATGACTTTAATTTTCATCACCTTCTTGCCAAGTGTGAAGCCGTAAACAGCCTCCAGTATAGGTTTATAAGCTGCTTCCGCCACAATGCAGACGAGCACCAGGGGGAGAGATTTTACATAAATCAGCACGTAAATAGCTCCTAATGAAAAAGGAAGTACGAAGAGTCGGTCAAGCAAAAATGCAATGGCTCGGTCTCGAATGGAGGCTATAGACTGGACGTCTTCCGTTGGTGTAGTATGTTCATTCATCAGCAAGCGACAAAGGTAGTAATAGTTGGTAGTAAAATAGTGGGTAGTAGGTAGTCAGCAAGTGGCAAAAAGGCTGATGATCAGGAAACGAAAAGTATCGAAAGATCCAGCCAGCCTTTTCGACAGTAGACTACATACTAGCCACTACATACTACCCACTAAAGATTACTTTCCGGCAGGATCAGCTTCCAGCTTGAAAGTCCGGCTAACCGGATTCAGCGGAGTATCTACGGCAACACCTCCTTTCATCAGGGTTAATTCAACGGTATTCTCTCCCATAGGCAGACCAGTAAGGAAGTAAGGGCGCCATTCATTGATCATGAATTCGTCCTTTCCGTTAACGACGGCTTTTACCTGGTATTCGGAACCGAGCTCGGCATTTACCGGGAAGAAGTCGAGCATTACATTTTCGGTGGCTTTTTTACCGACGTAAGTTCCTTTGGGGCGACTGTAAAACAGCATTGGGTCCGTGACGTCTACCGTATTAGTGAAGGAGCCATTCGCTACGGTGGCCATCACAGCTTTGTGGGCCATACTATTCTTAATGGACTCATGGTAACTCCGACTCAGGAAAGTAAGAATGTGGTGGTCTCCGTCTGGAAGCGCCTGTTCGAAAACCGGATCGTACTTAGCGATGTAGGGCTCGTTGTTGATGATCAGGTGAGCGTGCTGGCCTTTGCCGGAGTTGGCACACATCAGGGCGTCCGCGTCAGGGGTAGGGACGGCGAACTCGTAGCCGCTGGCCTCGTAGTTGAAGGTACCGTCTTTATACGTCCAGCTTTCCAGCTTGGCGTCGGGGAAATCCTGAGTGGCGGGCATGGGCGTGAGGCCTACGGCGGCCATGGAGGGCTTTACTTCTTCTTCCATCTTGGCCGCTTCTTTCGCAGCATCGACGGCGGATTCTCCTCCGCCACAGGCGGTTAATAGAAGGGTGAGGAAGAGTAAACTGAGTTGACTCAAATAGCGCATAGCGTGTGTTGGTTGGTTAACTTATTGCGGGGTGTCCGCGTTTAATGATAGTATAAACGATCAAAACTACATTAGTTCGTGAATAAGCAGTGGGAAATTATAGAAATGCGGGTTGACGGCATGGATTGCAACAATTGCGCCATGTCAATTCACCGTTTTCTAGAGCGCAAAGGCCTGACCGATGTACTGGTGAATTTTCAAACTAAGGAAGTACGTTATCGTAAGGATGATGATGCGCTGGACATAGACGGGGTACGGGCAGGAATTAACCGGCTGGGGTTTACCGTCGTCGAAACACCAATTCCTGGAGAAGATCTCCATGCCCATGAACATCAAGACCGGAGCCGTCGGCGCTTGATTTTTTGTGCACTCCTGACGGCCCCCTTACTGATGGCCCACCTGCTCATGACCTTTGGCGTCCATACGGGCCTGATGCACAACGGATGGATACAATTGGCACTTGCGGGGCCGGTCTATCTCGTTGGTGGCCTGCACTTTGGCAAGTCTGCTTTAGCTGGTTTGCGATTACGGTTGCTCAATATGGACGTATTGATCTTTTTGGGGTCGACGGCTGCTTTCGTTTACAGTCTGGTAGGCCTGGTGTGGCAAAACCCTGATTACTACTTTTTTGAAACGGCGGCAACAATCATCACCCTGGTACTGGTGGGTAATTGGCTCGAAGCCCGGGCGGTGGAGCGGACAACTACTGCTATTGGTGCCCTTACAGACCTCCAGGAAGAAAATGCTCGGCGTGTAACCGCCAGCGGAACAATGGTTGCCATACCAGTGGAAGATGTTGAAGTCGGCAACCACTTAAGCGTAAACACGGGAGATAGAGTACCCCTCGATGGGGTCATTATTAAGGGAGGTGTTTCGGTGAACGAAGCCATGCTTACCGGAGAAAGTTTGCCCCAGGAAAAAGGAGTGGGGGATACGCTGCTCGGCGGCAGTATTGTGGTTTCCGGACAAACAACCTATGCTGTATCGGCCGGATACAGAGATGGTACCCTGGCCAAAATCATTGATCTGGTAAAAACGGCCCAGGCCGATAAACCTGACCTGCAACGGTTGGCGGATCGGGTATCCGCCATTTTTGTACCAGTAGTGATTGGCCTGGCAATACTTACGTTTTTGGTTGGTTGGCTATCGGGCTACGCCACGGCTACCCAGGCGTTGATGAACGCCATTGCCGTGTTGCTTATCTCCTGCCCTTGTGCCATGGGCCTGGCAACACCTACTGCCGTGATGGTGGGGGTCGGAAGGCTGGCCAGGTTGGGGGTGTTGATCAGAGGAGGAAGTACCGTGGAAAGATTCGCAGGTATTGAAAGAATGGTTTTTGATAAGACGGGGACCCTGACAACGGGCCAGCTTAAAGTGCACAATTTCATGGTAGCTTTCGGGGCCGATCAGGAGGAAGTCCGTGCCCTGATTCATACCATGGAGCAATACTCCAGCCACCCAATTGCGAAGAGTATCCGTAAGTTTCTGGAAGAACAGCCACTCGTTTCTTTATCCGAAGAACTCATGGTGGAAGAAACGGCAGGCCTCGGTTTGAAGGCAACGGATGCTGCGGGTAATACTTTCTATTTGGGCGCTGTACGGAAGCTGCCTGCTGGTGTAGAGGTGCCAGAGGGCACCGACGTCGTCTTGTTAAAAAACGGTAACTACCTGGCTGGTTTGTCGCTGGCGGACGATTTGCGTCCGGGGGCGCGGGCGCTGGTGCAGGGTTTGGATGAACAGGGCATTGCTACCACGCTGTTGACCGGTGACCGTATCGAAAAAGCCAATGCCGTTGCCGAAGAATTGGGAATTAAGGAAGTATACGCAGAGCAGCTTCCTGATCAGAAACTGGAACGGATCACCTCACTGAGTGCCGACAAACCGACCGCCATGGTTGGTGATGGGATCAACGATGCTGCGGCGCTTAGCCGCGCCGATTTGGGTATATCGCTTGGCAGCGGCTCCGCCGCCGCGCTGGACGCCGCCCAGGTCGTCCTGCTCAGAAATGACCTAAGCCTGCTCACTGAAGGCAGGAAGGTCGCCATACTCACGCTGCGTACCATCAAGGAGTCGCTGTTCTGGGCCTTCAGCTATAATATTGTTGCGATCCCGCTGGCAGCGCTGGGCTTCCTGAATCCAATGTGGGCGGCGCTTTTTATGGCCTTTTCTGACGTGGTCGTGATTGGCAATGCGATTCGGTTGAAATCTCGGAGGGTGTAGGATTCAGTACGCAGGATTCAGTGGTTAGTGCTCAGGATTTAGCAGTCAGGGCTTAGTATTCAGCGATCAGGATTCAGTTCATAGCTAGAGCTATCAAGAAATAAAGCTGACTACTGGCTTCCTAAATCCTGACCACTGAATTCTGAACCCTAAACCCTGACCGCTGAATACTGAACCCTAAATCCTGACCGCTGAATACTGAGCCCTGAGCCCTGACCACTGAATTCTGAACCCTAAATCCTGACCGCTGAATCCTGAGTCCTGAGCCCTGAATACTGAACCCTAAATCCTGACCGCTGAATACTGAACCCTAAATCCTGACCGCTGAATACTGAGCCCTGAGCCCTGACCGCTGAATTCTGAACCCTAAATCCTGACCGCTGAATTCTGAACCCTAAAACCTGACCACTGAATTCTGAACCCTGATCTCCGACCCCTTCCGACGCCCAAAAGACCAACAAGCCAATAAACCAACCACCCCTACGAGTTATCTTTGCCGCCCAAAGTTCCAACCTACCAAAGAACCACGTAGATTATGTTTCGTCTTTCCCTGATTGCTTGTTGCCTCCTTATACTATGTTCCTGCCGAGATGAGTTCACCCTCGAAGGCGATTATCAGGACATTCCCGTGGCCTATGCCTTTCTTAATCCCGACGACGATCGTCACTTCGTCCGGGTACAAAAAGCCTTTTTACAGGCAGGCGGCAATGCAGAAACTAATGCGGCAATTGCTGATTCCATCTACTACGACAGTGGCGAGGCAACCGTTCTTATCGAAAACCTGACGGAAAGCCTGATCACAGAGTTGGAACGGGTAAACGGCGAAGACTTTGGCCTTGATCGGGAAGACGGCGTTTTTGCCACTTCTCCCAACATCCTCTACTCCGTCCGCGACGACGTTTTTGACCTCGAAGGCGGAGATGACATTCGCCTGCTGGTCACCCGTCCCGGCCAACCAGACGCAATTGCCGAAACCAAAATTATCAATCCCATCGAAATCAACCGGCCAATTGATTTGATACGGGTGGATGACTATGACCGTCAACTGACCATGACTTGGTCAAAAGAAGAAGGCGCTGCCATTTATGACATCACGATTTTTATGGATATCCGGGAGCTGTTCCCCAGTGATCCGTCCCGCAATCGGGACATACGCCTGGAATGGAAGCTTGCGAACGGCTTTGTTCCGGGAGGTGAGCAATCGTCTGATAACCTTGTACGCTTCGATGTTTCCAACGAAAGCTTCTACCAGTTTATCGGAAACAACCTGGAACCTGAAGATGACGTCATTCGCCGGTTCCAAAACTTTGATCTGCGCATATCCGCTGCCGGCCAGGCCGTGCTGGACCGTAGACGGCAGGAAAACGCTAATGCCGGTCTTACGAGTTCCCAAGCGCTCCCTGCCTACACCAACCTGATCGGAGGTATCGGCATGATCACCAGCACCGTGGCTACTTTGCGCAATGACATTCAGATTGACGGTGGTAGCTTAGATAGCCTTGAAAACGGAATTCATACCCGGAACCTCGGGTTCAGGTAATGATTGTCAATTATTTGGAGAGCCATGTTGGAGCACGATGACATATTAGATGCACAGGAGCGAAAAAAGCCATCCCCACCACTATGGGCTACGATCGCTATTGTCTTCTTCTCGATACTGGGCTTAAGCCTGCTTAGCTACATTGGAGTAATCGTAGACGCATTGGAGAATTTTGATGGTTCACCACCGGTGGTCTCAGGAGGGCTGAAGTCATTATTACTGTTTGGTGGTCCGGGGATATTAGCAACCCTGATCAGCCTTATCCGGAAAGAACGATGGGTGCTGGTTAAGCGTTTGGCAGCATTGTTCTCAGGCTTGGTCTTATCCATATTACTGCTGATCTTTCTGTTAATTGCCCTGGATATTTAGCCTGGGGGAAAGGGAAAGCTTCCGCCAACGAAAACGAGGGGCTGCGCTTGGTCCATCGGACCTTCGCTGACCCCTCGCTATAGGAGACGGCCCTCTGGGCCTGCTTAGGGATTATTCCTTAATGACGTACTTCTTCGCAACCAATCGCTTCCGGACACTGGCGTTGATCCGGGAACCAAGCGTATTGTCTTCAGTTTCTGCGGCGTTTTTACGCGCTTCGGCAACGAAAGCGTCTCGTTTTTTAGTCAGGTCTTGAATGGCAGTCTGTAGCTGAACACGTTCCGCTTTCATTTCCGAAATTTTTGCGGTCAGCTGCACATCAGTCAGGGTACTGAGGGAATCTGGCAGGGTCTTTTTGTCCTTCATCACGCGCTCCTTATCGTCCGAGTAAGCGTCGACGAGGTCCCAGCTGGCATTATTGTAGTTCGCGCTTGCCTTGTATTTGGCGCGGCTACTAAGATTAGCTTGGCCGTAGCTGGCGGCGTTCGCGTCTTGGCGGACCTGATTTTCCTGCATTATGGCGCCTTGTTGTCCTACGGGGATGTAGGTGCGGTTCAGCTTTAGATTGGTGGCTTCGATGACGTCGTCGTACGGAGATGGGATGAAGACAACGGCTTCGTCCTGGTTGATGGAGAAGAAATCTCCGTCTTTCTCGGTGAGGGCGATGCGCCAGGTTTTACCGTCGGGCGTATTTGGATCTCCGCAAAAAATGGTGTTGACCACGATGCCTTTGTTGCGAGCTTTTGTCAGGGCATCTTTGGCGCTGACCTTGCCCTGGAGGAAGGATTCATTCCCGGCGATGTAGATCAGTTTAACGGTGTTGTCGTTGGCGTCCCACTGTAGCTGCTCGGTGCTGGTCAGGATGACGTGGCCGCAAAATTCGTCGCCGCCTCCGGTTTTCAGGCCGAAGAGTTGCTCACTGAAGGCGTCCATATTGGTGGTCAGGGAAGAGACCTCACGAATGTAGCCCTTCTCGGGCAGCAGACCACTGTTGCCGTATTCAAAAAGCGCTACTTCAATGGTAGGTGCCTGGCCGTTTCGTTCAGCCTTCAGCATTTCTCCCAATATGTTCCAAAGGCGGGCTTTTGCCTGATCGATCAAACCGTCCATTGAACTGGAGGTGTCAAGAAGAAAAGCAATTTGGATGCGGTTAGTGGCCTGGCTTGGAGCAGGCGCGGCCGCAGGTGCCAGCAAAGCGCTTTCAGCAGCAAGGGGGGAGGGGGGCGTTGTTGCCCAGGTGCCGGAGAACAAACTGGTGAGGGTGAAGATGGCCAGCGTTGCGGTAAGTACGGCGGCGGCAAGCCAGGTAAAGGTGGAAGGGATTTTCATGTCTATGGTTTAAAGAAGCGAATGGGCTTCGGTTAATTGGATTGACGCAGACAAAAGTCGGCAGTAAGTACCCTTGGCGCCAGCTGGACTTTGTGAACGGGCCGGTTGACTTGGTGAATGAACCGGCAAGCAGGTAAGTGCCGGGCCTCCCGGTCCGGTTAATGGCCCAGGAGATCCAGAACTCGTAGGCGTTTCGCCGGACTTTGTAAACCAAGCCCACGACTTTGTAAGTGCACCTCCTGCAACGGTGACCCCCGCTAAAACGGCCTTTTTACCTGCTAAAACCAAGGTGCCCCCAAAATATCGGCCCCTAGTTTTGTTGCCGGACAACGCGAATTACAGCGATGGATGTTGAACCTAAGACGGGCATAACCCCGCTTACTAAAAGCCATCCTTGCACCTGCGGCCGCGCCACCAAACCCTTCTTCTCTAACCATAAATACCTTGTCATATGCGCTACCTGTTACTTCTCCTTACCTGCCTGGGCACTTTCCAGCTAACCGCCCAGGTGATGGGCAATTACCGGAACCAACGCCCTCAGGTCCAGTCCAATTACCAACCAGCATTCCGCAGTGTGCAACGTACTGCCAACCTAAATCCAGACCCCAACATCATTGAAATGACGGTAAATGCATTGAGCAACCAGCAGGCGGATGCTCACATTGCCATATTCAGTGTTTTTCAGTCGGGCAAAACCGCCAAAGGCGTGAATCAGGCCATGAACCAACGACTTGAGGCAGTCACTAAATCCCTGGAAGCACTCGGTATTGATGAAGACGACGTCTACATCGATATGGTGAATTTTCTACCCACCTATGCCTACAACGAAGAGAAGAAAATCTTTTCGAAAAAGACCCTGACGGAGGTGCCCACAGGTTTTAATTTGCAGAAGAACCTACACGTCCGCTACCGAAAAGCAGAACTGTTGGATCAGGTGATTACGGTCGCCGCTGAGGAAGAAATCTACGACATCATCAAAGTGGATTATGCCGTCAACGAACCGCAGAAAATCTATGAAGAACTACGGAAGATGGCCTTCGAACACCTGGATGGCATCAAAGAACAATACGCCCAAAATGGTATTGCCCTCGATACCGCTTTGCAGCATGCGGCCGAAAGCGCCTGGGTTGTTTATCCGGGCGAACGCTACGAAACCTACTCTGCCCACGCTTCCCAAAAGCTGACAAAGCAGGAGGCGGCCAATGCCGTGGTGACGAAGGTGGACAAACCAACCCTCAGTTTCTATCAGGCCATCCCCGCTAACGACTACGATTTGGTCATCAACCCCGACTTGCTGGAGCCGGCCGCCCAATTCACCTACAGTTTGAAAGTCCGGTTTACGCTGCACCCACCTAAAGCACCCGTTAAGCCGCAGGTCATTACCGAGGTCAAAAAACAATTCATGTACCTTACACCTGATGGCAAGGTGGTACCCTTGGTGCTGCAGTAAGCATCAGATTACAAGTTGCAGGTTGCAAGTGTCAGGTTGCAAGTGTCAGGTTGCAAGTTGCGTGTAAGGATCTTGCGATTACCTGGAACTCGTAACCTGTAACCTCCCACCTGTAACTTGCAACCTGTAACTTGCAACTCGTAACTTATGATTCTTCGTCTCCTCTTACTGGCAATACTATTGGGAACGGCTACTGTGGCCGATGCTCAATCCTCGTCGGTAAAGGCGTCGCGGAGCACTAAGAAAATGACGACCCTGGAGCAGGCAACTGATTTAAGGAAGGATGACCCCGCAGAAGCTATTCGGCTATTAAATGATGTTATCCAGCAGGCACCAAAGGCGGATGAACTCAAAGAAGCCTTTGTGTTGTTGGGGGATATCTACGCGGATATTGGCCAGGAGGCACTGGCGCTTGGGCGCTATGACCGGGCGATGGAGCTAATGTCTTCCGAGGACGTCAGGGGCCGTGCCAGCGTGTTTTTGAAGCTGGGAACAGTCCAGTTGGCCTTGGCAGAGTATAATGGCGCGCGCGCCAGTTTTAATCAATGCCTGGAGTTGGCTTCGGAAAGTAACCCACTGAGTATTGCCTGCAGGGAAGGCCTGGCAGATCTCGAAGCCCGTTCTGATAATTTCGTGGAGAGCCAGAATTATTACAAGCAGGTACAATTCGCATCTCCCGACAGCATTACCCAGGTGCGGGTGAACGCCAAAAGAGCGGATGTTTACTTGCAACAGAATGACTTGTCCAATGCCGCTAATAGTCTGGATCAGGCGCTGACGCAGGTGCCCAGGAATCAACAATTGAGCAAGGAAGAGTCTAAAGACCTGATTGCGGCAAACAGGAACGTGCGGAGTGCGGTGATCAAAGAAGCACCCAAACTAGACAATAATTACGTTGAGGCCCTACCATCTGCACCCGTTTCATTGGTCACCAGCGATAATTTTACCCGCTTCCAGGCACTGCGTGAGGTTGGGGAGATAAACGAAGCGGAGAAAAAGCTGGAAGATGCCCTAAACACCGTTACTGAGGAGACCCCACCGGAGATTTCGACGGAAGTCTATGCTGAAGGAGCCGATTTTTTTCTGGACCAAAATCAACCCGATCGGGCGATTGAAATTTTCCGAAATTACACGAATGCGAACGATCAATTATTGGCCCAGCGAAGGGAGGAGTTAGACCAGCAGGTGGCCGTATTACGGGAACAACAAACCATTGACCTGGGCCTGAAGGACCTGCGCTCCGCGGAAGTGGAACGGGAACTACTCAACGATCGGGTCAGCCTGCAGCGGTGGCTGATCTACCTGCTCGGTGCATTGTTATTGGGGGCCCTGTTGTCGGTGTTGTTGATCTTGCGCAACGTCCGAAAACGACAGCGGGCCAACCAGGCCTTGCTTTTGCGGAACCTACAGACGAGGATGAACCCCCATTTCATCTTCAACAGTTTGAACAGCATCAATAATTACATCGCCCAGCAGGATGAACGTAGCGCCAACCGCTACCTTGGCCGGTTTGCAAAGCTGATGCGAAACGTGCTGGATCAATCTGGTAAAGACTTCGTTTCTCTTACCGAAGAAATCGAACAACTCAGCCTTTATCTGGAGTTGGAGAAGGAGCGATTTACGGGGAAATTCGACTATGAACTTCCCGCCGCTGCCGGCTTTGAAGACGTTAGGCTACCACCAATGATTCTGCAGCCTTTTGTCGAAAATGCCATCTGGCACGGACTCCGCTATCGGGAAGAAGAAGGACAGCTGACCGTTGCCATAGAACGATCAGCGGATAAAGTAACGGTGACGATCACCGACAACGGAATTGGTCGTAGTCGGTCAGCGGCGTTGAAAACAAAGAACCAACTGAATCACCGAAGCACTGGCCTGGAAACCACGCTGCAACGACTGGATTTGATCAATACCCATTATGACGAGTATTTCTCTGTCGGGATTAGTGATGCTTTTCCAGGGGAGGAAAATGTGGGGACCAGGGTGGAGTTAGGTATGCCTTGTTGATTGAACTATCCCTTATTGTAACATTCGAACATATTTGAATACTGAAATGCTAATAAGATATTGTCCGTAGGCCTGCGAGCAATTCCAATAACCATCCAGCCATGAAAACCCTCCTGATCGATGATGAACAACCCAGCCGGCAAGCTTTGCGCCATTACCTGGGGAAGTATTGTCCGGAGGTAAAGGTGGTAGGAGAGGCCGATGGTGTAGAAAGTGGCCTGGAAGCCATCCGACTGTACCAGCCTGAACTGATCTTCCTGGATATTGAAATGCCCTTCGGTAATGGGTTTGACCTGTTGGAACAACTCCCCACCGAGCAGACATTGGAGGTAGTTTTCGTTACTGCTTATGAACAATATGCCCTGCGGGCATTGCGGTTAAGCGCGGCACATTATCTGCTAAAGCCGGTTGACATCGATGACCTGATCGACGCCGTTTCGAAGGTCAACTCCCGACTGGGCCTGCGGGAGCAGGGACAGGTAACTAAAGCCCTGTTGGCTAACCTGAAGACCGGACCAGCAGAAGTACCTAAAAGGCTGGCCCTTCCACTGATTGATGGCCTGGAAATCATCACCCCCGAAGAAATTCGCTACCTGGAGGCAGCGGATAATTTCACGTCCTTTGTTTTAACGGACGGGCGAAAACTGCTCATTTGCCGTAAGCTGAAGTTCTACGATGCACTGCTGGCCCCCGCGGGTTTTTGTCGTATTCATCGCTCTACGGTGGTTAATCTCAGCCAGGTCCGGCGTTATCATCGGGGTAAGGGTGGGGCCGTAACCCTGGAGGATGGTACCGAATTGGTGGTAGCTGCCGCCAGGAAGCAGGCCTTGCTGGAGGCTTTGGCCTAGCTATTCTCCGGACCACCATGTCCGGCACCTAAATCATCGCCAGGTAACTTTCCCAATCTTCTTGTTGCCCGCCAGCCAACAGGCATTCTTGCCCGGAACGAAGGAGGCGGCGTACCAACTTTCAGAACTGATATTCCGCCAGCTTTTTCCGGCGTCCTGACTAAGTGAAATGCCCGGCAGACCAACGGCAAGAATGGCTTGACCTCGCCCATTGGGGAAGTACTTGACCGAAGAGCGGTAGCCAGGTCCGGCGCCGTCTGCGGTTAGTTGCCAGTTTTTACCACCGTCGGTGGTCGTCGCTTTGTTTTGGCGGTTGTCCGATTGCTCGTTCCAGTCTCCACCAAAAATGATGCCCCGGGAAGCATCCCAGAAATCAACGGAGTAGATGCCGGTCATTTGTCCGCCTTCTTTGATGGGGCTTTGGCTGATGCTCCAACTTTTTCCTTTGTCCGAACTGTGTAGTATTCTGGCTTTAGCACCACCGGTTACGACCCAGGCATGGTCTCCATGAAGGGCTATATTGGAGTTGGAGGCGGCGAAGGCGGCCTCGCCCTCGGCTGCCGCGGGTAATTGAGAGCAGGGCAGTTTTTGCCAGCTGTCGCCTCCGTCCCGGGTAATGATGATGGAGATGCATCCATCGGTGGGGTCGCCCATGGCAATGCCCTCTTCAGAATTCCAAAATTGCATCGCATCATAAAAAGCAGCAGGGTGTTCTTCCTGGTATACCAAACCCCAGTTGCGTCCTTTATCACTGGATTTGAAGAGTAAAGCCGGAGACTCAATGGAAAGGGCAAAGACCGCAGGTGCGGTAACGGAAATGGCCCGGAAGTGGAGTGGTTCCCCCTGATGTTTCAGCGTATCAATCTCCCAGCTTTGTCCGCCATTATTAGTATGGCCGATGAGTCCGTTAGATCCCGCCCACCAAACTGTTTTATCATTTACCACCTGGATGGCCCGGATGGAGGAGGCAAAGGTGAATTCTTCAATATTATCGATGGATGTAGTTGGCGTCAGTTCTACCACCGGAGGAGTGCTTTTGCAGGTAGTTAGGCTGAGCGTAAGTGCCAGAAGGAGGTATTTCATGGGTGAATTTTATGCCTTATGATTTATCTGATATCCTTGAGTTGGGAATAAGCACATGGTAAGCATTAATATTAAATACTACGTATGAAAACTTTGCAACTAACCTCTCTTGCTTTGTGTTGGAAATCTTTACCTTACTTCAAAATCTCATCGATGAAGTATTTATACATTTTCCTGTTTTTACTGCTTGCCGTAAGCCTTCAGGCACAGGATGCTGAAGATAAATTTGCGGTGGTAACACCGGTGCAAACACAGCTTGATGCCTATAATACGGGAGATCTCGAATTGTTTCTTTCTGCCTACAGCGATACCATCAAGATATATAATTTTCCGAACGAACTGCGGTCTTCCGGAAAAGAAGCTATGAGAGAGGGCTATGGAGGAATGTTCGAGCGACTCAAGGATTTGCAGTGCCGGCTGGTTAACCGGACAGTTATGGGAGACAAGGTGATCGATCATGAAAGTGTGATTTTCGATAAAGAAAATCCGCCAACTGAGGTTATTGCTATTTACCGAGTAGAAGATGGCCTGATTCAGGAAGTCTGGTTCATGCGCTAAGCTCATCAAATGGCATTACCTCAACCACTTTTTATCGGGATAAAGCGAGGACCGACTTCTTCAACGCTCACTGTTCGGCGCGCTGATGGGAGCAGTACCTGGTCGAAGTTGTCCGCAGGCATAGAGTTACATGATATAGCCCACTATGCCGTTGAGCAAACCCTTGGGCTTGAACAGGCTTTTTACGGCCTGTTAGCAGAGGGTTTTGACATCAGTGATTTTGAACTGGCCAAGGCTGAGCGTCCAGTTCGGTTACAAACAGCCAACTTGCCTCCAGAATCCATTCAAACGGAACACCTGATCAACCTATTGATGACGGAGCTTCAATATGGCGGTCCGTTGCCGGATTTTATGACTCAGTTTACCACAATTCTACGGCAGCATGGCTTGCCACCGATGCATCAGTTGACGAACGAAGGGCTCGAGGAAATCCGGAAGAGGTTAGCAATCTTAAAGAACCGTTGGTCAGCTGTGGCAGTAGGTGAAGTCCTTGAATTAAGGTTTGAATAAATCTGCTTGAGCAAATAGAAAAGCGTCCTCAGTTGGTCCATTCTTTTCCAATAAAGCAAGTTTTGCTTTAGCCTCGATTAGTGTAGGAATATGACCTTCTGCCACCCACCATAAGACTGCATGAGGATGACCAAGTTGGTTAAACCATTTCTTCCTGCTTTTTAAGAAATAGGAATGAACGGTTTTGTAGGTAAAGTCTTGTAATGCCGCTACGTTGTCCCAAACAGACATATTAACGATAAGCATTTTATCATCCCAGGGGTATTCAAATTCGTACGCATTTTCATCCTTATATCGCCATAGGAAACCAGGGCTTGACTCCGCTAGGAGGTTGACCGGAGCCAGAAAGTCACGAAATTCCTTCATGACATCGCTTTCCAGCGGAGCCAGCATTTGTGCAATGTTGATTTGTGCAATATTCATCGCTGAAAGGTACTAAACCTGCGTAAGGACAATGCCTGAATAACTTTTTTTGTGCCTGCGGCCGCGCCCTGAAAAGCACTTTGTTTAAGATTTAAGTTGTTTGAAAACCCAAAAATGTAACTTTACGATCATTCTTTGCTAATATTAATTATTAGCTAAATTAATTTAATTTTTCAGATAGCTTGTTGACGCAACTAATACCTGCTTAATAATAGAAAGTCTATTTCTGTTTATAGTTTTTTCAAAATATTTACGGCCCGCTCTCCGTCTGAAGCAGCCACAAATAAATGATCGTGGTGGTACCCGGCCACAACGTTGCAGCTGATGTTATGCCGGGCAAGTGCAGTGGCAAACGCCGCGGTAAACCCCACAGCTTCGAGGGCAGAAGTAACCTTCATGGTGATCCAGCATGCTTCGTATTCGAATGCTAACCCATGTACTAAAGCTAATTCTTTGGAGAGGACGAGTGTAAGTCCTTCGCTTTCCCGGAAGCTCATGATGGCTTCTTCGATCGGAATAGTAACCGGTTCTGCCACAGAAACAAATACATAAATTCCCGGCTGTAATTCCGGATCGGCGAGTTGCAGCAGCTGATCCAAATTCTTTATTGGCGCAGGCATTATTTTTTAGCGTAAAGTTTGTTGAGCAGGCGGTACCGCGCATCGTTCTTTGCCGATATTTCTTTACTTTCTACATCAATGACCATTACCGGAGGGTTATCATCGTTGGCTTTTGCCATCGTCCATTTTGGTAAATCCGGACCATTCGGATTACCGGTTTTGATGAAATTGGCAAAGAAGCCCTTTATGGTATTAGATACCTTATGATCGTCTTCCGTCCACTGCCAGCCTTTCACCAGGTGAAGGTTGCCCATGGCGTATTCGATCTCGCAGGCGTGGGGAGCGCCGATGAGGGGAGGGACTTCTCCTTTATCATTGGCAGGCCGGAGTTTAGAATAGAGGTAACGATAAACCGGTTGGTCGCTGTTCTTGCGGTGAAGATCAAACCACTTCCAGGTGCTGAACACGATCCAGTTGTCGGAGCCGAAGTCGGAGATGCTCTGCTCCAACGCCGTCCCATCCTTTCCTCCGTAGAGGTCGGCCAGTTGTTTGGCGTGGTCGGGGAAACGCTGGTTGATGGTAGTTTCAAATGCCTCCCGGCTGTAGGGCGGGCGGGCAAAGGCCCCGGCCGGTAATTCACCCGAGTTCCAGCCAAGGAGAAGCGGTACTTGTGCCTGTTCACGGGCTTCAAAAATTTCGGGCAGTGATTTGGGCAGCAGATAACCATCCAGGATGATCGGAAGTGGAGGATTGTGTGCGTTGAATATTTCGAAGAGGGCAGAAGTGGGAAGGTTTCTGAACTCATCAAATGAGTACCCTAACTTCTTTACTAAATCCTGGCCATTTTTCTCGGCGGCCTCCAGCTTGACGGGTGTTCCGGTAGGGTGGATGAGGGCTCCGCTTTCTCCGATGGCACCAGCAATGTGCTTTCGGGATAGTGGAGAGGCCATATGTAAACTGGTGGACATGGACCCCGCAGATTCTCCGGCAATGGTGATCCGGTTGGGGTCTCCGCCAAAGCTTTCGATGTAATCATGGACCCACTTCAGGCCTGCGGCCTGATCAAGTGAACCATAGTTTCCGGAAGCTTTATAGGGGGCTTCCCGGGAAAGGTCCGGATGGGCGAAAAAGCCGAAAATATTGAGGCGATAATTAATCGTGACGACGACGATGCCTTCTTTGGCCATACTCTCGCCGTCGTAGCGGTATTCGGATCCGTCACCGGCAACGTGGCCACCGCCGTAGAAGTAGACTAGGACGGGAAGGCCCGTTTCACCGTATTTGGCGGGGGTCCAAACATTGAGGTACAGGCAGTCTTCACTGACACCCGTTGAGCGGAACAACATGTCGGGCCACATGAAACGCTGCACGGCACGGGGGCCGAACTTCTTGGTCTTTTTTATGCCCGTCCAGGGGAGGACTGGTTGGGGGGCTTGCCAACGGAGTTCGCCGACGGGGGGCTGTGCGAAGGGGATGCCCAGATAAGTCTGAATACCCGTTTTATTATCATAATCGCCTTCGATGGTACCGCCGGCTACCGAAGCGTGGACGGGAAATCCGTTGGGGTTCTGTGCGCGCAGGGCGAGGGCAACAACGGCCATCAAAAATAGGGTGAGTAAGATCGCTTTCATTAATTCGTGTTTGGACGGGAAAGATAAGCCTTCCAATATAAGCATGAAGAATCAGGCGCGGACGCAGGTGCAAAGGCCCCTGGTTGCGCCGCAGGCGCGGTCCCCCCAAGGGGGAAGGGTAAAGGAGCAAAGGCAAAAGCTTAGTTGACCTATCCGCTGAACCTCCTTGCCTGTAGCAGCAATAAAACGGCCAGCAGACCAACGGCTAGTACGGGAATCCAGCCAGCAGACGGGCCGGTGAGTATCAGCGTTTTCATCAGCCGCCGGCAAAATTCTAGCAGGAGCACATAGGTGATGAAACAACCAACACTTAGCAGGAGGGGGAACCCGAACCCTCCTTTACGGACGATGGCTCCGGTCGCTCCACCAACTAATACGAACAGAAAACAAACTGCTGCCAGACCAAGTTTGGCGTGTTTCTCGTAGAGGTAACGGCCGTAAAGCTCTTCGTTAGCCCGCCGTTGCCGGAGCAGCTGTTTTTCCTGCCCCGACTGCTTCCTGACGGTTGCCCGTGCTTTACGAATAGCCTGTTCCGTAGTTAGAGGCGCAGCTTGTTTGGGGTGGCCTTCAGGTAGTACATCGTTACTTTGTTTTAATGCAGAGACAATATGGTCAAGCCCTTGCCCTGCCCTCAGAGTTTGTTGTTGGATGATCCCGGCAATTGAATCTGCAGCAGCCTGTAATTCAAAGGTTGTCATAAGCGCATAATGGTTTCCACCTGAGAATTGATTCCCTTCTTTCAGGTCAAATTGGCTCAGGTCAAAAGACAGTGTGTAGGTCGAGAAGCTGGTGCGGACAAACGACTGCACTCCACCTGCCCTTTTTTGCTCTTCCTGGTAGTGTT
>JBGCFZ010000032.1:0-7416 GCA_045110355.1 Lewinella sp.
TTTTTTGCTCGTTACGGAGAGCGTATCAGCATTTTCCCGTCGTGGATCAGTTCCATTATTGCTTGTTACCTGATTGGCATTCTGGTGAGCAATCTTCGTTTATGGGAGATTGACAACGAAGCCATGGAAGCAGTGGCCGGAGCAAGCATGCTCATCGGGTTGCCCCTCTTGCTTTTTGCCGTGCGAATAAAGGAAAGTTTGCAGTATGCCGGCAAGATGCTCTTTTCATTTGCCTTATGTTGTATTGCGGGACTGTTGTGCACGGCCCTTGTGGGGTATTACATGAGTGGAACGGTACCAGAAGCCTGGAAGGTGGGCGGGATGTTGGTCGGTTTGTATACTGGGGGAACGCCTAACGTCCAGGCCATTGGCCTGGCCCTGGAAGCCCCCTCCGAGTACCTAGTCTTAGTCCAGGCTGCTGATGTCTTACTGGGAGGAAGTTACCTGCTTGGACTGGTTACTTTCCTACCAGCCATTTACAGCTACTTTTTCCCTCCATCGGAGAAAGAAGACGATGATACGTCCTCTTCCCTAACCGACCGGGTCCCATTTCGACTGCAATTACCTCAACTCGGTACAGGCTTATTAGTTACTGCCACAAGCGTGGGCATTGTTTATCTTCTCACTGGAGGAATCAGCAATCTGACTGCACTGATCCTTACGCTTACAACCTTGTCTCTGATCGTTTCAGGCTCCAAAATCCCAACCCTTATTGGCAATAGCTATCCACTGGGAGAATATTTCATCCTTGTCTTCTGTGTAGCCCTTGGCCTGATGGCAGACTTCCGCGCGCTTGCCGCAGATGGAATGGGTTTACTTTATTTTTCCGCGTTGGCCCTTTACTCAACGACCTTCCTGCATTTATTGCTTTGTAAGTTATTTAAGGTGGATCGGGATACCGTGATACTAAGCTATGTGGCTGGTTTTTACGGTCCGATTTTCGTAGTACAAGTAGCTGCTGCCCTAAAGAATAAACGACTGTTGGCGGCAGGGATTGCCGTTTCCTTACTTGGCTTCGGGATTGGGAATTACCTCGGTATCGGGCTTGCTTATTTCATCCGTTGGTGGAGCGGTGTGCTCTGAAAGTACGATGGTAGCTTGTTTTCTTTTTCGTAACAGACTACTTAGTCGGTACTTCGGATGATTGTACTCGTTCAGGTATCTATTAGATTTAGCATAGAGGTCATCACTGAGGAATAGTCCTACCGGTTTGAAGGGGGTTATATGCTCAAGAACAATCCTGATCATGGCCAATAAGGGGATGGCAAGAATCACACCGGGGATGCCCCAAAGTAAAGCGCCCAGGATGATGGATATCACGGCCGCCAAAGCGTTAATTTTCACGCTATTGCCTACGATTTTTGGGGTAATAAAATTCCCTTCGACGGTTTGAACAAAAAAGTAGAGGACAAGAACTGCACCTGGCTGCCAATAGGTACCTGTGGTTGCGACGGCGTACAAGAAAGGAAGCAATCCACCGATGGTGGTCCCGATATAAGGGACAATAGCCAGGAGTGCTCCCAAAAACCCCCAGACCAAAGCGTACTTGATCCCAATGATGTATAGTCCGATGCTGTTCAGTACTCCGAGCACCAACATTACGGTAAGCATGCCCCCCAGATAACTGGCGGCAACATGTTGTATTTCCCGAAGGGTTTCTTCTCCTTCTTTTTTGGCAGATTCACTGAACTGTCCCTGCACAAAACGCTTCATTGCGGTGCTGTAGAGAAGAAAAAAGAAGATATAAATGACGACCAGGGTAAAGTTTGCTAGAAGGATACTTGAGGTAGACAGTCCGATGGTAATCATACCGAAGGGCTTGTTGACGGCACTGGTGACTTCCTCCTCGATAATGGCGTTTGTTTCTCTGGTGGTATACCCCAGTAGCTGTCCGCAATAGGTTAGGAAATCATTCCCCGCTTTTTCAAGTTTTGCCACTACGTTGTCGGCCTCTCCCAGCACTTCTGATATCTGGAAAAAGAAGAATAAAATGACCAGACTAATAATTAGCCCTACTGACAGCAGGGTAATGATGATGGCGACCACCCGGTTCTTAACTATCCGCTCAACAATATCGCAGAGAGGTTTAAGCATGAAAGCAAAAAAAATACCATAAGTGAGGGGAATAAAAAATGAACTACCTACGTACAGCATCGCAATGGCTATACATAGGCAGATCAAGGCGGAAGTCAGCTTATGGATGCTGAGGGTAGTTGCGCTCATGTTAAGTTTAATCTTCTGGTGACCCCTTCCCTTTATAGGCCTGCAATATCACAAAGCCAATGATCATTACAAAGACCAGTGTTTCAAAAATAAGGAAACCGCTATTGATCATCACCCCCAGGATTGTCTCTCCCTCCTGCATAAACTGCTCAAATGAAGTAGAGGTAACAGCAAAAAAGAGGATGTTGATTAAGGCGAGGGTGATAGAACCCCAGGCTGCAATGCGTAACAGAAGCCCAAGTTCCTTTTTAAATATTCTGCCTTCAGGTAAGCTTTTAGCAAGGGTGGCAATGGCCATCCAGACGACCGGAATAATCAGTAAGTGCTTAGCGAAGCGTAAGCTTAATGAAAGTTCATTATCCCCGGACACGATGTTTATGATGATCAAATACAAGGCGGTAATAATGCCAAGACCTATCCCGTAGTTTCGGCCAAGTGTTTCGGTTTGTTGAATAGTGTTGTTTGCCCCTGTTTCAGGAGCGTTGGAGTGTGTAATAGAATCCATAAAAATAGAATTAAAAGTTAGTTAGTAATGCACGTATACAGGGGAAAGGGCTAAGAGTCTCTAAGATAGCGAGCGCGGTTCCGTTCCAATTCCTGAAGCTTTCGCTCCAGTTCTTTGGCCCGGTTTGCCTTTTCTTCAGCAGTTTCCAGTTCATCGCCAACGTTCTCTCGTTCCTTGTCAATCTTATCCTGGTATTTCCGAATCTTGGCTTCGTATTTCTCAATTTTCCTGCGCGCTTTATCCGCATCGTCACTGGCATCTGAACTGTCGTCGCGTATGTCCTGGAGTTTCTCTCGGACCTCACTGAGTTGTTCGTCAAAGTACTTTGTGTAGAAGTATGTTCGGAACTCCAACATTATGGCCGATGCTGCTTCGTAAGACCTGGGATAGGTCATCATAGTGACCACATCGTTTTCGGTATAAGCAATCGCGAAGCTCACGGTTGTCGTAATGCTGGTTCCGCCAACTTTTGAAAACAGGTTGGCGTTTTTGTCACTGATGATCGGCACCGTAGCTTGTTCTGCAGAGAATGCAATCGAAGCTTTGTCCTTATCCAGCTTATCAAAATCAACTTCATAACGCTCCTCCCAAAACTCTTCCCAATGGTCGGCTACGATTTCATAATCGGCGTCCAGGGTTATTTTGAGCGCTTCAAAGTTTGATTTTTTGAACTGAGTAGGAGCAGTAGTGACCTGCCCGAAAACAGAAAAGCTAATCAGGGTCAGCGTAAAAATTAGTAGGTATTTCATGTTATTAGCTTTTAGTATCGAATTGAGCATATTATTTCTTTAGGTGTTCCACTTCAGAAGTCAGCTTTAGTGCTTGGTCTCCATCTGCTTGTTCAATAAGTAGGGCCTTATTCTCCCCCGTACCATTGCGGGTAACTTCGTTTCCTTTTATGGTTACTGAGATTTTTTCGGTATAAGTTTCAACTACTTTCCCCGAGGCTTCTCCTGTTCCCCACTTCCACGAAATTTTGCTTCCTTTTCTGATCATTTTTAATAATTAATATGGCCTGATAACCGTAAAGCACAATCATCAGGCCTTTTCGATTTAAAGCGACCATCCAGGTCACTTAAAGTAATTTCAGTGATGGTTGTAAAGGTTAATATACCTAAGTCAAAATGGTTTGGGTATACAACAGTGTTTTGCCCCTGGAAGCAGGCAGGATGTGCTTAGTCCAAGTCTTCTTCAAGATCCAGGTTCCGCTCAATTTCCTTGAGTAGTTTGCCCGACTCTTTAGAAAAGTCTTTCCAGCCTTCCTTGACGTCGCCCTTAAAGTCTTTCCAGCCACTTTTCATGTTAGCACCTACACGGTCCATACGGTTATCAATATCACGGCTCCAGGCTTCCAGTTCGTTCCATTCCTTCTTAAGGTCTTCTTTGGCGTCGTCGGAAGCGGTCTCCATGTCTGCTTCAATAGCTTTCATACGCTTGCTGATGTTGGCTTTGGCGTCTTTAAATTCAGCTTCGAATTCGTTACTTTCTTCCGTGATTTCTGTGCCCAGATTTGCTAATGCATTTTCTGTTTCAGCCACTACTTCATTGGCGGCACGGTCGGCATCGGAGCCTTGAGCACAACTATAGAATGCTCCTGAAATGGCCAGTAAAAGTGATAGAGTGAGAATGCGAATTTTCATAATATTAATGTTTAAAGTTTCTTTCCCGGCAAGCGGGAAAATGTTGGTTAAAAATTGCGTGTGCAACGCTTGTTTCATTTGTTAAAACCGGTTCCGTTCAGCGCGTGTTCGTTTTCGGAAGCATCGTTGGCAGAATTATCGGCCATGGCCCTTTGATTCAGCATATCCGACAGTTTTTCGCCGCCCTTGATACCAAAGTCCAACGTCCTGATGGGAAACGGAATCATAATATCGTTCTCGTTGTAGGCAGTCATGATGGCCATAATGGCATCACTTTGAGCAGCCAAAAAGTCGGCTTGTCCCGTTTTCCTGTTGGCCAGCCAAAACCTAAGGGTGTAATTCACGGAACTGCCGCCAAATTCGTTGAAAAATAGCTGAACGCCCTTGTTCTCATCGTGATCCACTTCTTTCTTGATCGCCTTAATGGTGATCTCCTTCACTTTCGCCAAGTCATCGCCGTAGCTGACACCACAGGCGATGTCTACGCGTCGTTTGTTAAGCTTATTGTAGTTGGTAAGCGGTGTTTGAGCAACGATCTTATTCGGGATCATCACGTCTTGCCCCTGCAAGGTTTCAATGGCAGTATGCCGAAGGGTAATCTGTTTTACCTTACCGAAATAACCGTCTACTTCAATTAGGTCTCCTACTCGAAATAAATTACGAATAGTAAGCAGAACGCCGCTGAAAAAGTTAAGGATGGGGTCTTGGAAAGCAAGGCCAAGTGCAAGGCCAACAACACCACCAGCTGCCACAATTTTGTCAACGGCTCCTTCAAACTGTAAAACAGAAAGGACCATCAAGCCAAAGGCGACCACCAGTAGGATGGTCAGGGTACTGCTCAATAAGCCAGCCAGTTTCGGCTCCCGGACCAGTTTGTAGCTTAACTTATTGAAGTATTTCTTCAAAAAACGTGTTACCATCCAACCAATCAACGCTACGATGGTCGCTAACAGCAAATTGGGCAGCATGGACAAGAAGCCAGACCACCAACCTTGGAGTTCCTCAAAAAGAGGAGTAAGGTCAAATTCCAGGCCGAATAGCGAAAATAAAAGCATGTATGATTTTTAGTTGTTGTTGCAATTAAAACGGGAGGGTCATTCCTCGTGTTCGATCAGGGCAATCGAGATGTAACCACGCTTCCCCTAACCTTATTACCTTTGCCAGTCCAACTAAAGAGATTTGCCGCGCTACTTCCTAATCAACAAGCCTTACGACATGCTCAGTCAGTTTACCCGTGAAGTGCCTGGGCATAGGGTATTGGGTGATTTGCATGCCTTTCCATCTGATGTATACCCCGTTGGTCGACTTGACCGGGATAGTGAAGGGTTACTCCTGCTGACAAATGACAAAAGGATCAATGAGGCCTTGTTGCATCCGAGCCGGAAGCATCCGCGGTCCTATTGGGTCCAGGTAGAGGGAGTTCCCACTGACCAGGCGTTTAACGAACTTCGGAAAGGGGTGACAATCCGGATAAAAGGGAAAAACCATCACTGTGCGCCGGTGGCGCCAAGATTACTACACGAGGCTGAATACCGACCTATTCCAGACCGGGACCCGCCGGTCAGGTTCAGAAAATCCGTACCCGACACCTGGCTGGAGCTTCAGCTTACCGAAGGCAAAAACCGGCAGGTAAGACGTATGTGCGCCGCCGTGGGTTTCCCCGTTTTACGCTTGCTAAGGGTAGCCATCGAAGATCTACAGCTTTCGGATGTCGGAGCGGGCTCCGTCCGGGAGGTCAAGCGGGACTGGTTACTCCCGAAAATTGGTCTGTAATCAGAAATTCTACAACAAAATTCAGTTTTTTTGATTTATCTTAAGGCGTGCCTTATCCCCGTTAACTTTCACCTTCACTGACTAATCATGGACATTTTTCGCAAAAAACTGGAACGTTCTGCCTTCGGGGTTTGTGGCTGGATGGCAGATCGCATGGGTATTCAGCGCAGCAGAGTTCGGATGTACTTCATTTACCTTTCTTGCCTCTCGCTTGGCTCGTCCTTGTTGTTTTACTTTTTCGTAGCCTTTTGGCTCAACGTGCGCGCATACATGAAAGAGGGTAAGCGGTTGCTGGTAAAGTAGCGCTTGGGCGCGGACGCAGGTGCCAGGGAAGGTTTAAGAAGCAGATTTTTCGCTAAACCTGATTCCTCTGGTTAAGAAATACCTTCGTGCTCCCCTTCCTTAGCCTACCTTCGTTGTTATGAAATTTAAGATAGGACAAAAGGTACGCATGAAGCGTACCGAAAACAACGGCGAAGTAACCAGCCTGCTGCCCGGCGGATTGGTACAAGTTAAACTGGACGGTGGCCTGGGTCATATCCCCATACCTGAAGAAGCCCTTGAATTAGTTGGTCAGGAGGCAGCAGCAACTCCCGAAACTCCTGCTCCCCCACCCCAGGAGCTTAGCAACCCTGCAGTAGCGGAAGGCAATGGTGTTCAAATTGCTTTTGACACCGTACTCGACAATAATGCCGAACCCATTGCTTATGAAGTTTATCTGCTAAACAGCACCCCACACAAGATTATCTATGAGCTCAAAACCCTGACCCATTCAGATCGGCGGTGGGTGAAGGTAGGGCAGTTGGACCCCTACGGTAAAAAACGTCTGGAACCCGTTGAATACCGTTGGCTGAATGAAAAACTGAGCTGTGAACTCGACATTCGTACCGTAGTTCCTGGCGGCACGGGACCGCGCCATTTCCAGAAAGTCCACATCAAAGGCAAGCAGTTCTTTAGTCGCTATAAGGACGTACCGGAGTTGTACCGCGAAGCCCACCTGTATGTTGTCTTCCCTCAGCTCTCAAAACCTGATTCTGCACCTGCGGCCGCGCCTCATGGTCCTACACTGAAAGCTCTCACCAAAGCACATGTAGCCAGTAAACCGGCTAAAACTCCGGTCAAGAAGGTGGTCAAGAATGAGTTACACGCAAAAATGGAGTTCGAAAACACCATTGATTTGCACCTGCCAGCACTGGTCCGTGAGCCCGAATCGGTCCCGAAAGGCCAAGTCCTTTCTACCCAAATGCGGTACTTCGAGAACTACCTGCAAATGGC
>JBGCFZ010000033.1:0-6804 GCA_045110355.1 Lewinella sp.
TAATGACGATCTCTTCGTCCTCCACCTCACTGGGTGTGGAACCTTTGATCTGTTCTTGCATGGAGGTGTACCAGCTGTACCCGCGGTAAGCAAAGTAGATTAATGCGATGGTGATGAGGATGTCCATGGCGCAAAGATAGATTGATAGACGCGCTTCGCGCTTAATAGATTGATAGATTTATAGGGCTACCGCAAGTTTTTGCTCGCTTCGCTCGACAATTAGACGCGCTGCGCGCTTATAGATTTATAGGCTGCTCCACGGCCCTGCTCACGGTGTTCGTGCAAGAGGGATGTAACTTTACGAGCGCAGCGAGCAGAAATTTGCGGTAGCCTATAAATCTATCTTCTATCAATCTATTAAGCGCGAAGCGCAGTCTATCAATCTAAATAGTTCCGTTCCCTTCCCGATACATCAATGCGGTAACGACCTGCCCCACGGCCCGTAGGGTACGCTTGTCGATCTTGTCCATATTATCATCTCCTGTGTGCCAGTGCTTCACAAAGGTAGATTGACTGCCCGACGGAAGGTTAATAATGTCAATCATCGGGATTTTTGCGATGGTGTTGACGAAGTAATGATCGTCGGTAATGGCAGCTCCTTGCCGCTGCGGGAAGAACCGAACGTAGCCCATGTCTGCTGCCAGTTTCCAAACTTTCCGGACCACCGCCGGCGCATAGTACTGAGAATACTGCTCGATGGCAAATTCTGCGTCACGCGCGCCAACCATGTCAAGTAGAATGCCGTACCGAGGGCGAATACCCGTCAGGTTTCTTGAGTAATACTGGGAACCAAGACCAAAGGAATTCGAATTGCCGCCACCGCCATAGTCTTCCGCATCAAAAAGGACAATATCAACACCAATATGCGGTGCTGACTGGCCAAGCTGCCGGGCAATTTCCAAGAGTACGCCAACGCCACTTGCTGCGTCATCGGCGCCATTGACTACGGCCGCCGGGTTCGTTTCCAACGGGCTATCCGCTACGTGTCGGGTATCCCAGTGAGCGGCCAACAGGATACGATCTTGTTCTTCCGGGTTGAACCGGCCGATGATATTCATACTTTTCAGCGACGTTCCGTCGTAAGCCGTAGCGGTGAAGTTTTGCCTTTCCACCTTTGCGCCAAATTCTTCCAGTTTGCCCACCAGCCATTCGCCCGCAGCATCGTGTTCGGGGGTATTCATTACGCGGGGGCCGAAGGCTACCTGGGCGGCCACGTAAGCGTAGGCGCTGTCCATATCAAATTTGGGTACGGGCACTTGATCTTCTTTAGGCATGGGCGGGGTCGCAGGTGCAGTGGAGGGTGGTGGCGTAGCAGGGTCTTTGGCATCGCTTTCACAACCGCTGAAAACAAACGAACCGACCAATAGAAGTGCAACGGCAAGGATTATATGAAGTAAACGCACGTTTTGAGTTTAGTTGGTTTGGGTAAAAGGCAGGAAGCCTCCGAAAAGAGGGGCTAAGATAGCGATATGGTTGTAGCGGTTAGGTATCTGTATTCAGTACTCAGGGGTCAGTATTCAGGAATCAGGGGTCAGGCATCAGTATTCAGGGTTCAGTATTCAGTATTCAGTATTCAGTATTCGGGGGTCAGTGTTCAGGGTTCAGGATTTGGCATTCAGGGGTCAGCGCACAATCTTCGTACGCTGAATGCTGATGCCTGACCACTGAATACTGATGCCTGAGGACTGAATCCTGACCCCTGAATACTGATTCCTAAATCCTGACCCCTGAATACTGATGCCTAAATCCTGACCCCTGACACTGATTCCTGAATCCTGCCCCCTGAAGACTACTTCCCCGAGCTGTCCATCCCAGGCTTTATCAATTCAGCATCGACCAGCACGTACATCAATCGGTTGATATCATCTTTGTTCAGGAGCAATTTGCCCCGCAGCTTAATCCGTTCGGTACTGTACTTAACCGGCTCTTTGCTGGTCACTTCCATCACGGTTTCGGGGCCGGCGCCGCCACAGAAGAAGCACATGTTGTAGGGGTAGGCGCTGAATACGAATTCCGTGTGGCTTTTATAACCTTCTACCGGAACAATGTAACCGCTTACTTCCACGATCTTTCCTTCCAGGGCCTTAGTATCGTCTCCGAAAACGGGGACATCGACCTTGAAGCCAAGCAATTCGTCAAATTTCTTTTCGTAGGTGATCTTCGAAAGGGTTTTCCATAAATTCTCTTGGGCCTGCAGCGCAGAACCGGAGAAAACGAAAAGGGCACAAATAATTAGGAGGGCACGCATGGCTATGTGTTATATTGAGTTAGTACAAAGATAAGAACGCAAAAACAGACATTCGGATGCGTAAGGTTCTGTTAATCTTACTACTCACCGCCGCCAGGCTTACGGAAATACCAAAATAAGCCAAGTAATGCCAGCACTGCTGCTCCGCCACCAAGCCACCACCAGTACGTCTTTACCGGTGGCAGAGCAAGTACGCCGTCGTCGCCATAAAGGGTCATACCCGACCAATAATATGGGTGGGCAAAATCCGGGTTGGCCCGGTGAGTGGCCTGTGCAGCAGCCAACGCTTCACTTCGGCTCTTGCCTTCGGTCAAAGACCGATAAAAGACCACCATCAGCTCTTTGGTTGCCTCATCGCTGACCGACCACAGCGTGGTGAGGGTACTCCGCGCCCCGGCAGCCGTGAACGCGCTGGCCAGACTAAGGACATTCTCTCCGGCGACGTACTGCCCTAAATTCGTTTCACAGGCAGACAGCACGGCCAGCTCGGCCGTGAGGGGCAGGGCCGACAGGTCATTGAAATACAGTAGTTCCTCAAGCTCAAGTTTATTGCCCATTTGAGAAAAGGCCACAAAACTTAGTTTGGGGGATTCGGTATTCACCATGCCGTGGCTGGAGAGGTGAACGATCCTGGCATTGCCAACGTAGTTCAAAAAGCGTTGTCGGCTGGCTTTCTTCCCGTAGAAGGCCAGCGAGCCGCCGATCATTCCGGAAATCTCTTCTACTTCTTCCTTATTGTGGTACAACGGGCTAAGACCAGGTAACGACCGGAGTTCATTACCAACTACTGCGCGGTCATCGTTCAGGTTCGCTTCCCCCCTAAACTCCGGCGCGAAGGCCAACATGTTGTAGTCGTACGCCATCTCTGGCAACGCTTCTGATCCCAGCAAAAACCTGGCAGAGTAGGCATGCGTGATTTTACGGCCGTCCTGCAGATAGTCCAGGTCCTGGTAGCGTAAAGGAATGCCAGACCGGTTGGTAGGTAAGGCGGCAAAAGGCAGGTAACTCAGTGGCCCATCAGGGATGATCGTGAGGTGCCCCGAAGGCAGTTCATCGGGCAGTAATTTATCCATGAGCATCAGCCCCAGTTCCAGGAAAATACTGTCTTGCGTAAGTTGTTCGGCCAAAGGCTTTAAGCTCTTAAGGCGGTAAGCGCCAGCTGCCAGTGCTGACCGCCACTGGTCGGAATATCCGGTCAATACCTTGGCCGGCTCCAGTTTCTTAACCATCAATTCTCCGCCGGGGGGCAGATAAAACAAATACCCGGTATCTCTGCCAATGTGGTAGGCCAGTAAGGCGGACTGTTTTTCGGCGAGCAGTCGTTTCAGGGCTTCCCGGTCCAGTGCATGATCCGGCAAAGCAAGGTCCACTTTCCCTTGTTCGAGCATCCGGTCAAGTTGCAGGCGAGCAGCCTCCAGTTGTCCCTTTGCCATTGCGTCAGTAGCGGCACTTCGTTCCAACTCTGCAATTCTTGTACGCAGGCCCGCTTCCTGCTGTGGCATAGCGTTGCGATTTTGCAATAAGGCTGCCAGTAGACTGTAGGCTTTTGCCTGTTCACTAAGTTCGAAGGCGCGCCAGCGAGAGGCAGCGGCGGTAACTGGGTTGTCGTCGGACAAAAAGAGGTTGATGGCCAGGTCAAAGTTTGCCCGTATCCCTTTGCTAATGTAGCGCCGGCTATCGTCCGAATTTACCCGACCACGTAGTAGTTCAAGTAATTGGAACAAGCATTCATAATCGGCTCGGGCAGCTTCCTTTCGCCCGAGAGACACGAGCACTTCGGCCCGTTCATTTACCAGCCGGGCCGCTTCGTTGTACACGCCCGAGCTTAGGCTGTCGGGGTCAAACACCGGGAGGTCACCTACGGGAGGTTTTCCCGTAAGGATGCCAAAGCCTTCGGTCAAGGTCGAGAGCGCTTCCTCGTAGCGTTTCACTTTGGTGAGGATGGCGGACTTTCTGATAACCAGTTCGAAGCGCATTTGCGCATTTTCGGGCGTTATCAGTCGCTCTGCCTGCCGGCAGTAGTCGAGTGCCATCGGGTAGTTGGATTCCCCCTCATAGGCGATGAGGGCCAGGTTGAGGTAATAAGCGATCAGCTTAGGCGAGCGAGGGTTCTGCGCACTTACCAGGGTCAGGGCTTTTTGGAAGTCGGCTTCCGCAGCCACAAAATCCTCCTTCCCTTTAAAAGCGCTTGCCTTAGCCGCCAGGGCATCCGCCAACCAGGCGTCTTGCGCGGTGCGTTCAGCAATGGAGATGGCGCGTTCGGCGTAATGGATGGCCTGGTCGTAGTCCTCAAAATTCAGTGCAGTTCTGACCCCGAGGTAATAGCTGTTGTAGACGTCTCCATCGCTTACCCGCCCGTGGGCATTCAGCAGGCGTTCGGCGGAAGCGAAAGAGCTATAAGCCAGTTGGCGATCCTCCAGTTCCAGGGCAATATCCGCTAGTTCGTTCAAACAACGCAGCCAGTTGATGGTGTCTGGGTGCGGGAGCTGTTCGTAGAGGGCAACGGTTTGGCGGGTAACCAGTGCCGCGGAGTCAAGCTGTCCAACAAAACGAAGGCAGGTAGCGAGGTTCGTGCGGCTATGGGCCCGGTCATTATGCGCTTCCGGGAAAATCTGATCTCGGATAACGATGGCCTTGCGGTAGTATTTGATGGCTCCGGCATCGTCATACTCGTCGTAGCAGATGACACCGGTTTTATGTAAAGCCAGCCCGGTGATGCTGTCGACTACCGTAGCTCCCTGTTCATCAAGCGTCGCGGCGTGGTACGCCCTGCGGGCGCGGGCGAGGCTGTCTCCCTGGTACCAGGCCAGGCCTGCCCGAAGGTGATCGGCTCTTGTCCCTCGTCCCTCAAAAGCTTGCGCTGCCGCCACATAATCTCCAGCAGCCAGCAACTCCTCAGCCCCTTGGGCGCCAAGCGTTAAACTGGCCACGCTAAGCAGTATTACTAAGATCGGCCAGCCGGTGCAACGGAGGATAAAGGACATAAACATGGGATGAGAACAGGTGTAAGGGAAGGGCTAAGATAAGGCGAGCGGATGGTAACCATAGTTATAGATTGGTTTTTCCGCTCCCTTATCCTTTCCTTGCACCTGCGGCCGCGCCTTATTATTCAGGGAGTCAGAGAGTCAAACAGTCTGGCAAGACTCCCTGGCCCTCTGACTTCTTATGCCAACGTAATTAACCCTTAAAAGCAGCTACGACTACCCAGCAAAATCACCATCTTTGGCCTTCCAAAAACTCAACCATCAGATGCAAGACGCAAAAGCCATTATCGAAGCCGCCTGGGACCAGCGCGAACTCCTCAAAGAAGCCCGCACCCGCGAGGCCATTGATGCCGTGATCGAAGAACTCGACAAGGGCCGCCTCCGGGTAGCGGAGCCCGTGGGCGATGGCTGGCAGGCCAACGAGTGGGTAAAAAAAGCGGTGGTGCTCTATTTCCCGATCCGGAAAATGGAAACCATCGAAGTCGGTCCGTTTGAATTTCACGACAAAATGGCCCTGAAGAAAGACTATGCCGCTCAGGGCGTTCGCGTGGTCCCGCACGCCATTGCCCGTTACGGTGCTTACCTCGAAAAGGGCGTCATCATGATGCCCAGTTACGTCAACATTGGCGCTTGGGTGGGCAGCGGAACGATGGTAGATACCTGGGCTACCGTGGGAAGTTGCGGACAGATTGGCCGCAACGTACACCTCAGTGGTGGCGTCGGCATAGGTGGCGTTCTGGAGCCGCTACAAGCTACGCCCACCATCATCGAAGACGACTGCTTCATCGGCTCTCGTTGCATCGTTGTGGAGGGCGTCCGCGTAGGCAAAGAAGCCGTACTTGGCGCCAACGTTGTACTGACCAAAAGTACGCACATCATCGACGTCACGGGGAGCGAACCGGTAACCCACCGGGGCTACGTACCTCCGCGCTCGGTGGTCATTCCCGGCACCTACACCAAGTCTTTCCCCGCCGGAGATTATCAGGTCGGCTGTGCCCTCATCATCGGACAGCGTAAGGAAAGTACGGATAAGAAAACCAGTTTAAATGCTGCTTTACGGGAGCATGATGTGGCGGTTTAGGGGGTCAGGTTTCAAGTTGCAAGTTGCAGGGACCAGCGCGCGCCTGACGGGTGCATTGCCTGTGCGGCTGACCGATCAGGGCGCGGCCGCAGGTGCAAAAACCCCTAATCGCGCCATAGGCGCGGTCCCCACAAGGGGAAAGGATAAAAGAGCAAGCCACCTATCCCCCCCTCACTCCGGATGATAACCTGGGCGAAGCTTCCCCGCCGCGTTGCCGGAGGCAAGTGCTGCCGCTTGGGCGCGGAGCGCCCTTGGCCGGGGCAGAAAAAAAGGGCGGAAGCCAGGCAATGACCCCTCGGTAAAGAGGATGTTCATTGCCCGCCTTCCGCCCTAAAGCGTTTAGCGGTTTAAGAGCATGTCTAAATTTAACACTTTGGGCTACCTGCGCCACCACGTAGTAGCAGCGAAGCTAAATATCGTCCTGCATTTCGTTGCTGCATCGGTCACTTGGCTATGGCCAAGCTCCCTCTTTGCGCCTCATTCAGAACAAT
>JBGCFZ010000034.1:0-14017 GCA_045110355.1 Lewinella sp.
GGTGGAGGTCTTTGGCGATAGAGGAAGGCACGCCCGGGCCGCGGTAGGCATGGCCTCTTTGCCCCGAGGGCAGGCAGTTGAAATTGAACTGGTGGTGGAAGTGTATGATTAGTGCAATACTTCTGGCCAAGAACTTTCAAAAGGATAATAGGCATTAGTTTCACCTTGGAAAAACGCGAAGCGTTTTCAAAAGCCCTCCCCGGTGAGGAGGGGTGGGAGGGGGGGGCTAGCGAGGTAAACAATCAAATTCCAAAAGAACAATGAGAAATACTTGCTTCATTATTAGCTTGCTTTGCCTGCTTCCCCAAACCGGGTTTGCCCAGGACCTGAAAATGCAAGTCAGTGGCCGCCTAATCCTCGGTACCTACCAGGAACGCACCGCCTCGGTTGCCTGCGGAGACATCGATGGTGACGGAGATAACGACATTCTGGTAGCCAACGGCCGACACTGGCCCGGCCAAAACCGGATATTCGTCAACGACGGACGAGGAATTTTTACCGTCGAAAGAGATTTGGGTGATGACCGCGCGACCACCTACGCCGCCGAATTGGCTGACCTGGATAACGATGGTGACCTTGACGTCGCAGTAGGGAATGATATGGCCCCGAACTTCGTATTTATGAATGATGGTAAGGGAAACTTCACCAAAGGCGCGACCTTTGGTCAAGCCTATGCCCCCACCCGTAATCTGACCCTGGGTGACCTGGATCAGGATGGCGACGTTGATATCCTGATCACCAACCGTGGTCGCCCCAACGAGATATGCCTGAATGATGGCAGTGGGAACTTCTCGAAGACAATGGATTTTGGCAACAAAGCCGATGCCACCATCTCAGTAGCCATCGCAGACATGAATAACGACGGTAACCTGGACCTAGTGCTGGCCAACAGGGACGACCAACAGAACTATGTCTACCTGAACGATGGAGCGCTGGGCTTTACCGAGAAAATAGCCTTTGGAACCGGCAGCGACAATACACGATCAGTAGGGGTTGCCGATATAAACGATGATGGTTTTCCGGACATCGTTACGGCCAACATCGGCGAACCCAACGCCATTTACTTTGGCAGCCAGCAGAAACCCTACACGGAGTCTGAAACACTTGGCCCAGACGAAAAATACAGCTACGCCGTAGCTGTAGCAGATGTTGATGGAGATAAGGATTACGACATAGTAATTGGAAATTCCAGAGGCTCCAATATGGTCTACCTAAATATGGGTATGGGTAATAAGTGGAAGCAGCATGAACTTACCGATGAGGATTTCGATACCTACGACATCATTGCCGCTGACTTAAATGGAGACGGATTACTGGAAATCATCGAAGCCAATTCCGACGAGATCAACCGCTACTATTTTAACCGCACGAACCGCTAAAAACTACTGACACAATGCTTGATAAGAATACTTCACTACTCCGCGGTAAGCTTTTAGGGCTGCTGATACTCCCTGCCTTATTCCTGTCCTTTGGGGCAACGGCGCAAACAGCTCCCCTTAACCTGAAATACCTGGGCACTGCCGGTTGGGAGATCACCGATGGAACCATTACGGTGTTGATCGATCCCTACATCTCCAGGGTGAAACTGGGCACCGGGCCAGGGGTTAACCCCGAAGACGATCGGGCCACCGTGATGCGGGACGACTACTTCGTCTCGGATACGCTGCAGATCGATACCCTAATTTCTGACGTCGATTTCATCCTGGTTCACCACTCCCACTTCGATCACCTCTCGGATGTACCCTACATCGCCCGGGTAACCGGTGCCAAAGTCATCGGTACCGAAACCACCTGCAACATCCTCCGGGCCTACGGCATCGATGACGACCAGCTGTACCCGGTAAAGGGAGGGGAAGACTACCAGTTCGAGAACTTCTCCGTTCGGGTAATCCCTTCCATCCATTCCGCCCTGAACGAAAAACATTATATCGATAACCGTACTTATTCGGAAGTACCCGAAGCACCACTCAAAGTCTCGGAGTTCATTGAGGGAGGCTCACTGATGTTTAAAGCCCGGTTTGCCAACCATGAGGTACTGACGATGGGCTCCATGAATTTTGTGGAAAGAGAACTCCAGGGCATCGAGACGGACATTCTATTGGCTGGCGTGAATCGCTCCCAATTGGGACTGTACAAATACAACGAACGGTTGCTTAAAGTGACCAACAACCCCAAGATCATCATCCCGACGCACTGGGACAATTTCCGGTGGCCTTACCGGTTTTCTCAAAAAGAGCGGGCTGGAAGATTACTGTTCCCTTTTATGAAGGATGTTAAGCGGCTTTCTCCCGAAACTAAGGTGATTATTCCGGAGCATTTGGGGACGATTACTATTGAGTAAACGCTCTCCTTTTGTAGGCACTTCCACCGAAAGATGGTAACTCAAAAATCACCGCTTAACCACCCGCCTAACCTCCAGGTTGCCAAGCGCGTCCAGCAAGGTTAAGCCATAAACGCCAGCTGGTAACCCACCGAGCGCTACCTGAAGGTCATTGGTCCCTTCATTCAAGGGGAATAATGCTGCTTTAACCCGTCTGCCACTACCGTCAAACAAACTCAGGGTGACGGTGGTGGCAGCTGTTGCCGCTAATCGTATTTGCAAGCGGTTGCCCGCGGGTTGTGGAAATATTCGGTTGATCGTCAGATCTCCATTGCTTACCTGCCGGGTAATGAAGACCAAGCTGGATATGGAGCGTTGTCCATCAACATCCTCCGAAACAACGCGGTAAAAAGCCATCGGTAATGGCGCTTCGTCAAGAAAGACATAACGCCTCGGACTATTACTTTCTCCGGCGGCAGCTAGTGCTCCAATCTGGTCCCACTCCAGGCCATCGACGCTACGCTGTACCAGGTGGAAAGCAGTCGCTTCCTCCCGGGCGGTGGTCCACCTCAGGCGGTTGACTTTGCCTTGGACTGCGCCGCTGAAGGCGGCGAATTCAACGGGTAGGGCCGAGCAGGCGGTCTCCGGAGCAGCACAAAACTGCTCGTAGAAGAAATCAAGATCGCCTCCCAGCGGGAGGTCGGCGTTCCCCGCAGTGAGCAGGGAGTCTCCGCAAAACGCAGCATAGTTCTCCGGGTAGCAGCCAGTGAGGGTGTTGTCTCGAAGGTTGAGGTAATTCAAGGAAGGAAGCTCTCCGAGATCAGCGGGTAATTCGCCGGTAATTCCCGCATTATTGGCCTTGACTCGGAAGAGGAAAGGGTGGTTGGCCGCTGTCCAATCGGAAGGAATTGGGCCCGAGAATTCGTTGTTGTCCAGCTGGAGTACGCGCAGGTCACTCAGGGCACTGAGCCCAGGCAAAGGGCCGGTGAAATCGTTTTCGTGCAGGTAGATCCGCCGAAGCTTGTCCAGGCTGTTCAGGTCGGGCAGTGGCCCGGCCAGTTGGTTGCCGCTCAGGGCAAGCCACGTCATTTCAGTAAGGCCAAGTATGGAAGCAGGGAAAACCCCGGTAAAGTCATTTGCGCCCAGGCGCAGCGTATCCATGTTGGTGAGGGTGCTTAGGTCTGGCAGTGGGCCACTCAGGTTATTTCCGTTGAGGTTAAGGTGAAGCAATTCGGGCAAGTCCGCGATGGCCAAAGAAAGTGCTCCTTCCAGGTTGTTGGCTTCGAGCACTACCTCCGTTACCCGCCCCGCAGGACCACAGGCTACGCCGTACCAGCTGCAGGGGGCGCAATCGGTCCCGGCGGCACCAGCGGCCCAGCCGCTGTTGTTGGTCCAGTTTGCCCCGCCGGCTGCTGTATAAAAAGCGAGCAGGGCGTCAATGTCTGGGTGGCAGGGCCCACACAGCTCAGCGGCCGTGCAGAAGTTGTTCTCGAAGAAGGCAAGGCTTCCTCCGTCGGGCAAGCCGGCGTTGCCACTAAAGTTAACCCCATCTCCACAAAGGCTAACGTAGTTGGCGGGGTAGCAGCCTTCCAGCTCATTATCGGCCAGGTCCAGTTCGCTGATTGGGAAGTTTCCGAAAGCTTCGGGAAGCGGACCAGTGAAGGCATTGTCGTGCAGGATAATCCCCTGCAGCGTCGGAATATCTTCAAGTACGGCGGGTAGTGGGCCGCTGAAGTCGTTGTTATTCAGTTCAACGGTTAGCAGGAAATCTAAATTACTCATCTCCTCCGGGAAGTCGCCGCTAAGTTGGTTGGCGGGCAGTTGGAGCACGCGTAACTCTTCGAGGTCGCCGGTCTCCGGAGGGAGTTCGCCCCGGAGGTTGTTTTGCGGAAGGAACAACCCGATGACCCGGTTTACGATCGGATCACAGGTGACACCGGGCCAGTTGCAGATATCGCAATCGGTTTCCGCAGCACCGTCGGCCCAGCCGGTGTTATCGGTCCAGATCGGTCCGGCGGTATCAAAGTAAAGGTTCATCAGCGGCGCGTAGTCGGGGGAGCAGTCGACCAGCCCGCAGGCGATCTTAACGGCCAGGCCATTGACGCAATCACCGGCATTGCCGCTGAAGCTGATGTCGGCACCTGCACGGTCCAACTCCGCACAAAAATTATCGTAGACGCACTTAGTCAGCAGGTCGTTGTCCCAGATTCTGATGGTGCCACCCAGGTTCAGGTTGTCAAGGCCGCCGAGGGCAGGCAGCGCATTGTTTTTGATGATCTCCAGCAGGGACAGGGTATTGTTCAGGTTCCCGATACCGCTGAGGTCCGTCAATTGGCCGTTATAACCTATTGATACGCGCTTGGAGAAGGTTACGGTGTGCAGGCCAAACAGGTTGGTAAGCTGCGTGCCGCGTACATCGATGAAGTCAGTTATCGTCGTTAACGCCGGCATTTGCGAAAGGTTGTTGACATCGTTTTGCTGAATGCCGGTGCCGATGGAAAGGGATTCCAGGGTGGTGCAATCAGGGTAGTCGGCGGCAAAGTCATCAACGTCGGCCTGGCTCAGCAGCGTCACGTCGAGGTTAGTGGGGCACTGAGCGGAGAGGCTGATGGCCAGGCAAATAAGGAATAGGATCAGGGCAATTCGGGACATATTGGGATGGTTTTAGGCAATGATTATGCGGTTGCTTATCGTGGGCGGGGACGCAGGTGCAAGGGGAAGTTTTTAGGAGCCGGATGCTGCGTTTATTGTTCCCCGCAAAATTCAGTGCTGCGGCGGTTCTCAACGCCGCCCATCAGGGCAGTTTTTTCCCGCCCGATCGGGCGGGGGAGGTGTTGGGGCTGCCGCCGTACCTTAGCCCGATGGAAAAAAGGCCCGTTAGTATCCTGATCGTTGAAGACGATGTATTGGTTTCTCTCGAGATCGAGCGGGCCCTGACGTCCCTGGGCTACCGGGTGGCGGGCAGAACGGGCAACGGCGATAAAGCACTCGACCTTTTGGCCAGCTGCCAGCCCGATGTGGCCCTGCTCGATATCGCCATCGAAGGCACCCGCTCGGGCATCGACCTGGCCCGCATCATCCGCCGCGACTATAAACTCCCCTTCCTCTTCCTCACCGCCTACAGCGATCGGGACACCCTGGCCCGGTTGATGGACACGATGCCCTACGGCTACATCGTCAAACCCTTCAGCCGGGGAGACCTCCTGGCGGGCATCGAACTGGCCCTGCACAAGTTCGCCGCCGAACAGCGGGGCGGATTCCCCGCCCTGCCTACCATCAACCAACGCCTCAACTCCCCGCTCACCCAGCGGGAGTATGAGGTACTCGCTGCGCTGGATCGAGGACTTACCTACCAGCAGGTTGGCGAGGAACTTTTCATCAGCCTAAATACCGTGAAATATTTCCAACGCCTTTTGTTCAGTAAACTGGAAGTAAGCAGCCGCCTGGAGGCCCTTCGCCTTGTTCGTGCCTATAATGATTAAGCTTATGGCCAGATCCGTTCCTTACCTCTCCCTGCTCTTTCTTACCCTGCTTTGCACCTGCGTCCGCGCCCAGAATGACGTGCTCCAAAACCTGGATAGCCTCGGCCGGTTTCATATCCGCGAGGGGCGCACCGATTCTGCTTTCGCCGTTTTTACCCGTCACCTTCGCCTGGCACAACGACTGAACAACTACGATCAGCAACGCAATGCCCACCGCTCTTTGGCGGAAGTGCACCAGAAAACCGGCAGCCGGGAGGGCGTGTACCGCCACATGAAACTGCAACTTGATTTGGCCACCAAGTGGAAGAATACCGAAGACCAGATCATCGCCCTGGCCGATTTTGCCTTCAATTTTAATTCCGGACCGCGCCAAAATATCGATAGTGCCCGGTTGCTGCTCAGTCAGGCCCGGAGCCTGATTATACAAGACTCCGGCCGGTACGCCAACCACCTGCCTCGCGTCTATTTTCAACTGGCCAATAGCTACGTTGGCGAACGGGATTTTGAAACCGCCTTGCCGCTGTACCGGCAGGCGCTACGCGGAGCTTATACCGAACAGGAACGCTACATCGGACATAAGGAAATTGGTTCGACGCTGATGTCGTTGGACAGGAATGAAGAAGCCACTAAGGAACTGGTGATTGCCTACCGAATGGCGAAGGAAACTGGCCGAAGAGATACCAGCCTCCTACATTATTACCTGGCCGATGCGTATCGCGGCCGGGGGCTTGCCGACTCCGTTTTTTACCACCTCAACCAGTATTCTGCTGGCCTGCACGCCAGCGCAACGAAGCGCCGGCAGCGCGCCATCGTGGAAATGGAAACCAAGTACGATACCCGAGAACGAGAAGCGGAAATTAGCCGTCGTGGAAGGATCATTACCGCCGGCGCCATTGGCCTTATTCTCCTTTCGGGCCTTCTTTGGCGGCTTTACGTACAACGAGGTCGGATCCGACACCAGGCAATGGAACTGCGTAGCGCCCTCGCCGATAAAGAGACCTTGCTCAAAGAGATTCACCACCGGGTAAAGAACAACCTGCAGATGGTCAGCACGCTGCTCAGTCTGCAGAGCGATTACATCGAAGACGGGGCAGCGCTGAATGCCATCCGGATGGGCCAAAGCCGGGTGCGTTCGATGGCCGTACTGCATCAGAATCTCTATCTCCGTGATGAAGTCACTACCCTGATGGACGGCGGCGCCTATCTGCGCAAACTGGTTGCCGAAATCGTCGATACCCTCAACGTAAGTAATAAAAACATCACGCTGACGCTTGATCTGGAAAGTATCGAGCTTGACATCGATGTGCTCGTCCCCCTTGGTCTCATCTCCAACGAGGTGGTGACCAACGCGATGAAATACGCTTACAAAGATCGGAGCGAGGGCCTACTCAAGGTCTCCCTCCAACGAAGTGGTAAAACCGTCCAACTCCTCATCGCCGATGATGGGCCAGACGCCCCCGCCGAAACCGGCAGAGATTCGGACGCCTTCGGACAGTTGCTGGTCTCCAGCCTGGCCGAACAACTAAAGGGTAAGGTGACGCATAGGTATGATAGCGGGAGAGTGGTGGAACTACGTTTCGGCAGCGGGGAATGAGAAGAAAGTGTACCTTTCTTTCATGCAATACCCTATCTCCCACACCGACGCAGGCGCTAAATCTGCCCTAACCGATGAGTACGCCCGAGCCATTGCTGAACTGAAAGCCGTTATCCACGGCATAAGCGACGAAGCTTTGTGCGAGATCGTTGACTTTGAAACCAAGGACGAAGATTGTCGCTCGATCCAAACCATTTTGACCCACGTGATTCGCGCAGGCTATGGTTACGCGATTGCTGTCAGAAAATGGAAAGGGGAAGTGCTGGATTACCGCTCCCGGCACGAGGTAGCCGTCAGCCGAATCCTTTGTGGCCTGGCGAAGCCGGACATAAAGTTCGTCTGCCGGCTTAGGGGATTTTATAACCTTCGTGCTACAGCTTAGTCCACTTCTCCCCGCCTCGGCTATTCTCCACCACCTTCTCCACGAAGATCATGCCGCGCAGCCCGTCCTCCACCGAAGGGAAGTCCGTATGCAGCGGGTCGGGGGTAGTACCTTCCAATCGGGCGCGGACGCAGGAGGCAAAGTTGCGGTAGATGTTGGCAAAGCCTTCCAGGTAGCCTTCGGGGTGCCCGGCGGGCACCCGAATGTGCGCGTTCGCCGCGTCCGAAAGCTGGCCAACGCCGGGCCGCAGGTGGGTTGCCGGGCCTTCGTGTGCCTTTACGATCAGCGTATTGGGCTCCATCTGGTGCCACTCCAGGCCGCCGGTCTCTCCCCAAACACGAATGTTGAGAGCGTTCTCCTCGCCAACGGCAATCTGGGAACAGTGCAGCACCCCTTTAGCCCCGCCTTCGAGGCGGAGTAGAATGTTGGCGTCGTCATCCAGCAACCTACCTTCCACAAAGGAGGTCAGGTCAGCACATATTTCCGTGATCTTCAGGCCGGTGATGTATTCGGCCAGGTTCTCGGCGTGGGTACCAATGTCGCCCATGGCACCACCCATGCCCGACTTGGTGGGGTCTACCCGCCAGCTGGCCTGCTTATGATCGCCATCTTCTTTCTTAGTTGCCAGCCAACCCTGGGGGTATTCCACTACGACTTTACGCACCTTGCCAATCTTACCACTGGCGACCATGTCGCGGGCCTGTTTGACCATCGGATAGCCGGTGTAATTATGCGTAAGGGCAAAGATCAGGCCGGTTTCCTTGACCAGGTCTACCAGTACCCGCGCTTCAGACACACTGAAGGTGACGGGCTTGTCACAAACTACGTGGAAACCATTCTCCAGGGCCAGCTTTGCCGGGCCAAAGTGGACATGGTTTGGTGTAACGATTGAAACGAAGTCCATACGTTCGCCAAGTGGCAATTTCTTTTCCGTAAGGATCATTTCCTCATAGCTGCCGTAGACGCGGTCTTGGGGAAGGTAAAAATCTTCTCCGCTCAAACGACTCTTCTCGGGGTTGGAGCTAAAAGCACCACAAACTAACTCAATTTGCTGGTCAATGGCGGCAGCAATACGGTGGACACCACCAATGAAGGCACCACGGCCACCTCCAACCATTCCCATTCTTATTTTTCTGGACATCTTAGTTCTTATTTGCTTAGAATGCGATAATACGGAGAGTAAGGGAAAAAAGGAATAAAGGAGGAAGGAAATCATGAATAGCCTGTCCTTTTACCTCCTTGCTCCTTTACCCCTTTACGATGCACCTGCGGCCGCGCCAGAAAACTCTCGTAGCTTTGCCGCAGACCAACAGTCCAATAGACCAATAAACCAAAATGTTCCAATCCACCACCACGCATCGCGTACGCTACGGAGAAACCGATCAAATGGCCTACCTCTACTACGGTAATTATGCACTGCTGTACGAAATAGGTCGAGTAGAGATGCTCCGGGATCTGGGCCTGACCTACGCCAATATGGAAGCCGAACACGGTGTCATGCTGCCGGTGATGAGCCTCAACCAACGGTTCGTGCGGCCGGGGCGGTATGATGAATTACTGACCATTACCACGACTTTGCGTAAGTTGCCCGTCGATACCATCACCTTCTACGTCGAAATTCGGAACCCGAAGGGCAAATTGGTGAACGGCGGATCCGTAAAATTGTGTTTCGTCGATATGGAAACCGGTAAAACCGTATCTGCACCTGAGTATTTACTGGAAAAACTACGGCCTCATTTTGAAGCGTAAGCTGCGTACCTTAGTTGGCATTAAAAACTTTTTCCTCCAGCATCCCGTCTGGCTGGCAATAATCAAGTACACCAAGGAAAACTCTTTTATTGGCTTTCACGGCGTACCTATTTACGATGTAATTGTCTTTGTGATTCACGAGGTTCAACGCGACGATCTCTTTACCAGGGCCAACAGCGTAGCTTTTAGTTTTTTCCTCTCCCTGTTTCCTTCGCTTCTGACCATCTTTACCTTGTTGCCCTTCGCACTCGATGTGTTGGTGCTTTGGTACCCCGCCATCGCCAACTTCAATCAGACGCTGGACGAAGAGATCAGCCAGGTGATGCCCGGCCAGGCAGGAGAATTTGTGCTGGTCTTCGTCCAGGAAATTACTAACTCTCCCCGAATCGGCCTACTGAGTTTCGGTTTCTTGCTGGCGATTTATTTCTCCAGCAACGGAGTAATCGCCCTCATGGCGGCCTTCGAAAAAAGCTACGTCAAGACCTTCAAACGGCGCAACGTTTTCAAAAAACGACTCATTGCCGCGGGGCTCACGTTGCTGATCGGACTTTTTCTTGCCGCGAGTACGCTATTTGTGATCTTAGGCGACTCTTTTGTCAATTGGATCACCGGTGCCTCGGCCGGCAGCTTTGCCTCCTTTATGGGGAACGTTCTCCGATGGGTCATCATGATCCTCCTGTACTATGTTACCATTGGCACCCTATACCGTTATGGTGCGGCCACCATCAAGAAGTTTAGCTACTTCAGCCCCGGTGTTACCCTGGCTACTTTTCTTTCTTTGGCCACTTCCGTTGCTTTCAGCTTTTACATCGATGGCTTCGATCGGTACGATACTTACATCAAATTCTATGGCTCTATTGCCACCATCATTATTGTGATGTTGTGGCTCCAGCTCAACGCGCTTATCCTCATTATTGGATTCGAACTCAATGCAGCCATTGCTGTGCGGAGGGACCTAACGTTAGTGGAAGAAGAGTGATTTGGTTTCCGCGATTTGCAATCGCGATTGGAGGCAGCGTTCTATGAACGCCCGCATGGTGGTTTTGCGGCCCTTGCGTTAGTTGGACGCAGCCTCACGATTAGTCTGGTTTTCGCGATTTGCAATCGCGATTGGAGGCAGCGTTCTAAGAACGCAAGTATTGTGGTTTTCTCTCCCCTTGCGTTCATAGAACGCTGCGTCCAAACTTCCCCGGAGGTGAAGTTGACCGGTATTCAGACGTACATCCCAAAACCTTCGACAAACGGCACATCGTAAACCAAATGTTTTGGCGTTATTGTGGTGTAATAATTAAACACCAATGACCACTATTCTTGCTGCGGCTATTCCCTTGAGTTTCGGTTTGATGATCCTCCTTTTCTGGTGGAGCGCCAACCGATCGAATTTTGCCAAAAGCAAGATCGAGTTTCGCCCTTTTAAGTCTGTTCGCCGTAAAATCAGTCGCTCATGATTACCATACTTTCCTACGTTGCCCTGACTGCGGGGGGTATCCTGATCCTGCTGCTACTCTTGTCATTGATAAGTGGCCTTGACTTCGATTTGGATGTTGATACGGACGCTGGTGGCGGACTTGGTGCACTGAAAGGCGTACTCACTTTCCTGGCCGTTGGTGCCTGGGTGGTTCGCCTTGTGTTACTGACGGAAGCTAATCCGATGCTGGCATTTTTGGTGGGCGCGGCCGCAGGTGCAGTGGGTGTTTATTTGCTGAGCTTGCTCCTGAAATTTTTGCTCTCTCAGCAGGAGTTCGTCAATTGGTCCCTGGAAGATGCCATCATGGAGCAAGGAACGGTCTACCTCCGCATCCCCGCCGAAGGTGAGGGACTCGTGCAAGTCACCGTCCGGGGAAGAAAGCGTGAACTGAAAGCCCGTTCTTTGCTAAGTGAGGACATCCCTACCGGAGCGCCCATCGTCGTTGATCAGATCGGGGATGATGGGGTCGTCGTCGTTAGCCCAACTAGCTAATGTCAACAACTTTTTACTGGCCCGGTCTTGGCTCAATTTCTCCGGCGAATAAGTTCTAATAACTTACCCTTAACTATGCTTGAACATATTGGCGGAGTCATTCTAGTACTTGTACTCCAAGTCTTTTTCCTGGTGAGCCGATATAAGCGCTGTCCGTCAGACAAGATTTTGGTCGTATACGGCAAAACAGGTGGAGATAAGGTCGCAGCGTTTTATGCCGGAGGTGCCGCCTTCGTCTGGCCCGTCATTCAGGATTATGCTTACCTTGACCGTACTCCCTTAAAGTTGAAGCTACAAGTAAACGATGCCCCGAGCAAAGACGGTACTCCGGTTGCTATTTCCGGAGCGTTCGTTGTAGCCATCGGAGATACCAATGCTATGATGGAGGCTGCCGCAAATCGATTGCTTACCTTGAGCAGGGACCAAATTGTCGACTTGTGCAAGGAGCTAATTATTGGGCAATTGCGGTTGGTCGTTAGCGCGCTTGCTTCCGTAGAATTAAATGGCCGAAAACAGCTGATAGATACTATCTATGTAGGTGTAAACAAGCAGTTGAAGACCATTGGCCTACAACTACTAAACGTTGACCTGGACCATGTTCAGTTTAACAAAGGAAATACTGTCGACCAGGCCCAGAGCACCTCAACGGAGGAGCAGAACACCCAGTCGTCAACGGTAGTGTTAGCAATTAGGCCCGATCAGGTCGATGCTTTGCTGCAAGGCGAATCGATCAATCTACCACTACCCGACGGAGGACGTGCTGTTCAACTTTCAGTAGTTCCGGCAAAAACGAATTGAAACAATTTATTACTCATTATTCCCTTCAACACCGGGGAGCTAAACCCTTATCACTATGTTTGAACTAATTGGAGGAGCCGTGCTCCTAGTCGTCTTATTTGTCTTTTTCCTGGTCAGCCGCTACAAGCGCTGTCCTTCGGATAAAATCCTCGTCGTCTACGGTAAAACCGGCGGTGGCCAATCCGCAAAATGTTATGCTGGTGGTGCCGCCTTCGTTTGGCCCGTTATCCAGGATTATAAATTCCTTGATCTTACGCCGCTGAGCATCGACGTGAACCTGAAAGATGCGCTTTCGAAGCAAAACATCCGGGTAAACGTTCCTTCTCAATTTACCGTAGGTATTGGTGAGGACGAAAACCTGATGCTTGCTGCTGCCAACCGCCTGTTGTCTTTGACCCGCGAGCAGGTGGCTCGCCTGAGCCAGGACATCATCATGGGCCAGATGCGTCTCGTGATCGCTAATATGGACATTGAGGAACTGAATACCGACCGGGATAAATTCGTCTCTAGCGTGTACTCTAACGTAGGAGAAGAGCTCCACAAAGTAGGTCTGCGCCTCATCAACGTAAACGTTACGGATATTCAGGACGAGTCCGGCTACATCGCCGCCCTCGGTCAGGAGGCCGCCGCCCGCGCCATCAATGAGGCCGAGGTGAAGGTTGCGCAGGAGAAACGTACCGGTAGCATCGGTCGGGCCGAAGCCCAGCAGGAGCAGCGGACTAAGGTAGCTGCCCTCACCGCCCAGGCGGAGATTGGTGAAGCTGAAGCTGCCCAGGAGCAACGGATCAAGATCGCCGATGCCAACGCGCGAGCGATGGTTGGTGAAGCGGAAGCTACCCAAGCTCAGCGTATTAAAGTCGCCGACGCCAACTCCCGTGCAGAAATCGGAGAATCAAAATTCAACGCCGAAGCACAGGAAGGTAAGAACGAAGCGGCCATCAAGATTGCTGAGTCCAACGCTGCGCGCGACGTAGCCCTCGCCGAAGCCAACCGCCGTGCCGAAGCCGCCCGCAAAGTTGCCGTCGCCAAAGCCCAGGAAGAATCCTACAAAGCCCAGGAAGCTGCGGAGAAAGCCCGTGCCCTGAAGGAGAAGGCCGAAAAGGAAGCCGAGCAGGTTGTCCAGGCAGACATTGAGCGCCAGAAGGCCGTAATTGCTGCCCAGGCTGAAGCGGAAAGTCGTCGTGAAATTGCTAAGGGTGAAGCTGACGCTGCCCTCGCGAAGTACCAGGCAGAAGCCCAGGGTATGGAAGAATTACTCAAGAAGCAGGCCGAAGGTTTCCAGAAGCTTGTTTCTGCCGCTGGTGGAGATGCCCAGAGCGCCATCAATTACCTGATGCTCGATAAGCTTGAAGCGCTAACCCAGATCCAGGTCGACGCCATCAAGGACGTCGAGATCGACAAGGTCATCGTTTATGACAATGGCAACGGTCAGGGCGTAGGCAACTTTGTTTCCGGTCTTTACGGTATGGTACCGCAGCTCAACGACTTCCTCGGCCAGAGTGGCATGAGCCTGCCCAACGGGCTGGTACAGCCCAAGCCGGAAGACGCCGAAACCATCGACGAATCTAAGCCCGCACCTGAAAAAGATGCGAGCGACAAGAGTTAATGAGTAGTTTGATTCGTAGTTTATTTGAATGGCCCGGCTGTCCCTTGTGGGGAGCCGGGCCTTTTGGTGGAGAGAATTGTGTAACATAAGTGTCTGGATGTTCTTGTCGCGTAGCGACTACCCTTT
>JBGCFZ010000035.1:0-22223 GCA_045110355.1 Lewinella sp.
GTTTCTAAGATCTTCGATTGGTACGGGGAGGATTTCGGCGACTTGCGGGACTACCTCAACAAATATGCCAAGGCACCGATTCCGGAAGGAACGGAAATTGGGTTTCGGGAATATGATTGGGCTTTGAATAAGCAGTAGACGAAAAGTCGTTCCGCTCCTTTTCTGATAGACGGCCTTCGGCCTTGGTAGTAGGTAGATTGATAGGCTACCGCATGTTTCTGCTCGCTTCGCTCGTGCTGTTATAACGACTGGCCTTCAACCAAGCACGCGGAGCGCGTCTAAAAAGCAAAACCACTCAACAATGGCAACAGGAAGTAGCAGAACAGGCTGATCAGTAGGATCGAGATGAGGTTCATCCGGAACCCCGCTCTGGCCATATCCGGAATGGTGAGGTAGCCCGAACCAAAGACAACTGCATTAGGAGGTGTTGCCACCGGCAACATAAAAGCACAGGTTGCCGCTAAGGTAGCTGGAACCATAAGAGAGGACGCACTCACCCCCAGCGGGCCGGCGGCTACGGCCAGGACTGGCAGCAGCATTGAAGTCGTAGCTACATTACTGGTGATCTCCGTCAGAAAATTAACAGCTGCCACCACCATCAGGGTGATTACCAAAATACCGACGGTGCCCGGTACGCTAAGGTTTGCGGCAATGTAGTCCTTCAATCCTCCGGCTTCAAAACCTGCTGCCAGGGCAAAGCCGCCGCCAAGCAGCAACACAACCCCCCAGGGTAATTTCGCAGCCTGCTGCCAGGTAAGCAGCTGTGTCCCTTTCTCCCGACCGGGCACCAGAAATAGCGCCGTAGCCCCGGCCATGGCGATAACCGTATCATTGATGCCGGGAACCAGCGGCGCCAGCAAGGACTTACGGAAGATCCAGGCCAGCGCAGTAATGGAAAAAATGATCAGGACCTTAACCTCTTCGCGGGTTATTGGCCCCTGTTCCTTTTGCAACCGACGCACTTCTGCACGTCCTCCTGAAAAAGCCTCAGCTGAAAAGGAAAAGGCTACCCGAGTCAGGTACCACCAGCAGATTACCAGCAAAATTACGGAGATCGGGAAACCGATCTGGAACCAGTCCATAAAACCAATCTCGACACCGAAGACGGTTTCTACCTGCCCCAGCAGTACGCCGTTGACCGGTGTGCCGATCAGGGTAGCCATGCCACCAATGGAGGCGGAGTAGGCAATGGCCAGCATCAGGGCTTTACCAAAGATGGCGTTTTCGTCCTGGGTGGTCGTTGGGTCATCGGCCAGTTGCTTGGCGATAGCCATGGCAATGGGCAGCATCATAACAGAGGTAGCCGTATTGGAGATCCACATCGACAAAAAGGCCGTAGCTATCATTGCCCCCAGGATGATCATACGGAGGTTAGAACCGATCAGATTGATGGTTGCCAGAGCGATGCGACGATGCAGATTCCAACGTTCAACGGCCATCGCAATCATGAAACCGCCTAAAAACAGGAATACGATGTAATGACCGTAGGGCGCGGTCGCCTCTGGGGCTGACAATACGCCGGTTAGCGGAAAAAGAACTACTGGCAATAGCGAGGTAACGGCAATTGGAATAGCTTCGGTCGTCCACCACACGGCCATCCATAGGGTAACGGCCAGCACGGCTACCGCCGTGAATTCCATGCCGGCAGGGCGGAAGAACAGGAGTAGCAGGGTAAAAAGAAGAGGGCCGAGGAAAAGGCCGATGCGTTGGGTGGTCATTCGGGGTGCAAATTTCAGGTTGCAAGTTGCAAACTACAAATAAATAGGTCCTGCCCCCCCCAGGTCTGGGTAATTACCGGACCTGGTCGTCCGGCTAGTTCATCATTATCTACTTCGTAAATGAGACCTCTACCGTCTCGCCTTCCCTAATTTCCTTACGGTATATCACGTCCCCTGCCAGACTTCCCTTAACCTGAATCATCAACTTCGTCCCAGTACAGCTGACCTCCACGTCAAAGCCCTGTTCCTGCCCAAATGCAAATACATTCCGCAGGGCCATCTCCTTCCAGCCCTTCGGCATACGCGGTTGCAGGCGGAAGGTGCGAAAGCCCGTTGGCAGCATCCCGAACAAGCCTTCGGTAAACACCCGGCAGTACAAACCACTTTCTGCGCTCAGGTGAGCCATGCTGCCTTCCGGGTAGGCTTCTACCACGTAGGGAACCCGCTCACCGAGCAAGCGCTCCTGGCTGAATTGAAGGAGCCGATCGTGTGCGCGTTCGGTGGCACCGGCGATGAAAGCGCCGCGCAGAGCATAGAGGGTCCCCCGGTCCCAGAAAATCTTGCTGTTAACTGGGTTGGGGTGGCTTTTTTCTACATGGATGCCGTTGTCGGTCCACAGCCGATCAAAGAGGCCTTCCAGGGTGGCGTCTTTGCGGTCGTGCAAGCCGACGACCAACGGCAGAGCAATCCAGTGCCGAAGGTTTTCGTGTCCGTCGAAGTAACGATAGGTTGCTAAGCCTTCCACCCTGGCACCGAAGAATTGCTCGATGGCTACCGCAAGATTGGCGCGTTGTTTTCGCCAGTCTTCGGTCAATTTAGCCTTATCTCCGCCCATGGCTAAAGCCAGACTTATACTGGTTTCCAACGCACCAAAGTACAAGCTGGAGGTGGATAGGTTGGCGTCTCCAGTTTCGATACGGCCTTCCATTTCATCGCTTTCGCTACTGACCACACCGTGTTCATTCAACATTTTTGCGTTGTAATCGAGGCACCAGGTCAGGAGTGGCCAGAGCTCTTCGGCGATGGCTTCATCGCCCAGCGCAAGCAAATAGTGGCTGAGGCCGTAAGCGATCATCGCGGCATCACCTCGGTCGAGCGGATTGGCGGGGCTGTCGCCTTCCATTTCGAAAGCGTAACGGATGTTCGAGCCATCTTCGGGGATGGCTCTTTGGTAGACGCGCCACATGTTCAGCGCGGCATCGTTGCCTAGTTTATACCCGAGGTAAGGGAAGAACGGGTTGATGTATTCGGCTTGGTCATTGGCCCAGAAACCGATGTAGTAGCGTTCTCCGCCGGGACTGTGAACGAGACCTAATTTGGAGTCAAAAATGCTCTCGGCACCACGAATTTTGGCCAGAGAAAACATAGTATTATAGATTGGCTCCGGGGTTTCTAGAACAAGGTTGGCTTGCAATGCTGCCTGAAGTTCAATACGTCGATCATAGCTCTGGTCAGCCAGTTCCTCCCAATCCGTTGTTGGCAGCTCTTCTTCTACCCTGGTAGCCTCCTGAATTATATCCACCACAGTTACCTCCCCCTTTTTCACCGAATGCGCTCGAGCACTGGAAGGTGAAATAAAGGTACAAGTTTCCCAATTCCCCGCTGCACCAAGGTGCTCTTCACAAATATCCTTATACATCACTTTGAAAGATATCGCGTCCTCTGAATCCGTGGTGAAGTATAGTCTTTCAAATGTTTGGTGCTTATCCGTAGAAGGAAAAAATTCTCTTTCTACTAGTAAGCCGTTCGCATGCCTTTCATGCACTATTGTCAGGGTTCCATTCAGCAGTACGCGTTGAACCGGTGGCAAAGTCATTTCTTTATCTCCCACGTATATTTTCGGCAGCACCTCCTTGTCTTCATAATTCCGGCGCAGGTAGTTCCGGTAGGTAGCCCACCAGTTTGGGTCGTTGTCCTTGATGAACGGCCGCATCTGTGGGTAAATTATACGGCGTTGCACTGTCACCATCCGGTTGGTATCGATTTTGTAAGCAACCACCATAGACACACCTCTACCAGACATTTCGACATTATCCCCATGAGGGAGTCTGGTTTCATTGGCCACGTCCCAGACGACGCCGTTTTGCTTCTCGTTGATGTCCCAGCGCATATTTTGGGCGCGGCCGCTGGTGCAGAGGAAAGTTAACAAAAGCAGAGGAAGGAACATTGATTTCATTGGGGGAAGATATGGACAAGTCGATTAGCTACTCAATTTTTCCTTCCAGGGCGAGTGGGCTATGCCCCGAGAAATTTCTCGAGGCATAACCCACTCGCCCTAAGTGACATGCCGTAATTAAAAATTAGCAGTACCTATTGCAACGTAATCGACCTGACCGTTTATCTTTCCTTCCTATAACAAATTCTATCATGCCCCTCAGTCGTCTGCTTTTATTCATCCTCACTTTCCTTTTTCCGAGCTTACAGGCACAATCCACCCACGAACTTTGGTTTGACGAGCCTGCGGCAGCCTTTGAAGAAACGCTTGTATTGGGCAACGGTCGCGTCGGTGCCTCCGTTTTCGGCGGAGTAGAAACGGACAGCATTTTCCTCAACGATGCGACCCTATGGTCTGGTGAACCGGTCGACCCCAATATGAACCCAGGTGCCCACAAACACCTCCCAGCTATTCGTGCAGCACTGAAGGCAGAGAACTATCAATTGGCCGACTCCCTGCATCGTCATCTACAAGGCAGCTTTTCCCAAAGCTATGCACCATTGGGGACGCTTCACCTTGCTTTTCAACATCCCATGCACCTGCGGCCGCGCCAAAAAGAAAAGGTCAGCAACTACCGACGTACACTGGACATTGACCAGGCCATCGCTACTCAAACCTACACGCTTGCTGGTGTCGATTTCACGCGGGAATATTTCGTTTCGCACCCCGACAAAGTGATGATCATACATCTGAAGGCCAGCAAGCAAGGTGCACTCAGTTTCGATCTGGGTTTCACTAGCCTGCTAAAGCACGAATTTGCTCCTCTTGGCACTGACCTTGCCGTACACGGCTACGCCCCTTACCACGCCGAGCCCAGCTACCGAGGAGACATCCCCAACGCCGTTCGTTTTGACCCTGCCCGCGGCACCCGCTTCACCAGCCGTTTCCGCATCAAAAGCTTCGATGGGCGCGTTGCCGTTGAGGAAGAGGCTATGCGGTTCATCGGCGGTACCGAAGCCGTAATCCTGGTCTCCATCAGCACCAGTTTCAATGGTTTTGACAAAGATCCTGCCCGGGAGGGCAAGGACCACAAACACATCGCCAATCGGCAGCTCGAACATGCCGCTCAGCAAACATTTCTGGAGCTAAAAAAGAACCATTTACGCGATTATCAATCCTTTTTTCGGCGACTCACTTTAGACCTCGGGCCTACGGCAGCCCCAAACCTGCCCACCGACGACCGCCTAAAACGCTATGGTACCGGTGTAGAAGACAAAAACCTGGAAATCCTGTACCTGCAATACGGCCGCTACCTGCTCATTGCCAGCTCGCGCACCCCCGAAGTACCCGCTAACCTACAGGGCATCTGGAACCCCTACATGCGGCCACCCTGGAGTGCCAACTACACCATTAACATCAACGCAGAGGAAAATTACTGGCCGGCGGAAGTTGGCAACCTATCTGAAATGCACCAACCGATGCTCGGCTTCATCGAAAACATAGCTAAAACCGGTGCCATAACTGCACGTACGTTTTATGGGACCGATGGCTGGGCTGCCTGCCACAATTCAGATATCTGGGCAATGAGTAACCCCGTTGGCGACTTCGGCCAGGGTTATCCCGGCTGGGCCAATTGGAACATGGGTGGCGTTTGGCTCAGCACCCATCTCTGGGAGCACTACCTTTTTACCCGCGACGAGGAATTCCTGCGGACAACAGCTTACCCCATCCTGAAAGGTGCTACTCGGTTCTGCCTTGACTGGCTAACGGAAGGCCCCAAAGGAGAACTCCTCACCTCTCCGACCACATCACCTGAGGCTCAATACGTCACCGACGATGGCTACGTCGGCGCCACCCTTTACGGTGGCTCGGCCGACATCGCTTTCATCCGGGAGAACCTCGCACAAACCCTATCTGCTGCAGAATTCCTGGGTATGGACGAAGGCCTTCAAGCACAAATCAAAGCTACCCAAGCCCGGCTGTTGCCCTACCAAATTGGTAAAGATGGCAGCCTCCAGGAATGGTATCACGATTGGGCAGACCGAGACCCTAAGCACCGGCACCAGACACATCTGTTCGGCCTTCACCCCGGCCATCACCTGAGCCCAGAGAAAACACCTGACCTAGCAGCTGCCAGCCGAAAAGCCCTGGAAATTAAAGGAGACGAAACCACTGGCTGGTCCAAAGGCTGGCGCATCAATCTTTGGGCACGACTATGGGACGGTAACCGGGCTTATAAGATGCTACGGGAGTTGCTCCGTTACGTTGCGCCTACCGGCACCAGCGGCGGGCAGGGCGGCGGCACCTACCCCAATCTTTTTGACGCGCACCCGCCCTTTCAGATTGATGGCAATTTTGGCGGCGCTGCCGCCATATTGGAGATGATCGTGCAGTCTGGTCCGGACGAGATTCGGTTACTGCCAGCCTTACCCGATACCTGGCCAGAGGGGACGCTCCGGGGAGTACGAACGCGGACAGGGCATGAAGTAGATGTTAGTTGGAAAGACCATAAAATTACGGCTGTAACCATCCATGCCTTTGGCCCAGGAAACATTAGGCTGATCAAAGAAGGCTATAAGCGAGAATTTTTTTTAACTACAGGACCTAATAAGATTGAACTGTAAGATTATTATCATCCCAATGATTTCAAGTTGATCAACCTACAACCTGCAACTTGCAACCTGTCTACCAAACAGCCCGCAAATACCGATAAGTAGCTACCGCCTTAGCCCTGGACAATCGCAACTTAGCGACGCCCATGCGGGCTTTCAAACTGGCCTGTTCCCGCTGATTGAGAACAAACTGGGTGCTTTCTCCCAGGTCATACAGTTCCCGCTCAGCCGCCAGAAGTTGCGCAGCCTGGTTAGCGAGGGTTTGGCCGGCATTGAGTTGCTGCAAGTATTGCTGGGAAGCACCGTAATAGGCTCCTGCCTTGGTGAATAAAGACTGGGTTTTGGCGCCGAGTTTTGCTTCGGATTCCAGGACTTTCAACTCTCCGAGTTGAGCGCCGGCACGGGCTTTACGGTTAAGGATGGGGTAACTCGCCGTAAGGCCGAATTTATAGGCTTCGGCGAAAGGACTGCTATTCATTTCAGGGAGCGCAAAGCCATCCCCAAGCAGGTAATAACTCAGGTTCAGTTCTGGTTTAAGTTGTTCTCTTTTCAGGTCACGCGATAGGGAAGCGTCGGCCAGGCTAAGGGCTAACTGTCGGATTTCCGGATGGGTCTCTATGGTGCCAGGCTCAGGTAAATTCACCAAAAATTCTGCGGGTAAGGTTATCGGTACTTCGCCCTCCGTCATCGGCCAATACATTTCGGCTACCGCCTGCTGGGCCAACACCAGGTCGATTTCAGCCTGGCGTACCATTTGTTGCTGCGTGCCCAGGTAAACTGAAGCCTCGAGGGTGTCTACTTCAGCCTTATCTCCCTGTTCCAGCAAGACGCGGTAATTAGCCAGGCGCTCAGCAATGGTCGTTTCCATGTCCCGGTTCAGGGCGAGTACTTCGGTGGCAAAGGTCCACTCCAAGTAGCGGACAGCGAGATCGTAGCGCAGCTCATTACGAATAACGTCAGCCAGTGCTCGTTGCCGGTCAACAGCCAGCTCACCACGCTTCAGGCCGATGCGGGTAGCGTCGGTCGACAATCCGCGCAGCAGGGGCAACTTCAGGGCCAGATAGGCTTGGCCGGCGGATGGAATGGTACGTTCCGCATTCAGGTAAGTTCCTTCGGCCCGTTGGTAACCACCAGCTACTTTAACAGCGAAGGGACTTTGCCATTCTACGGCGGCTTCGCCATAGTCAAAGTACTCCGTTCCCTTGAAGTCTTTACGATCGTAATTCACGCTCAGCTTTGGGTCCAGGGCACCACGGAATTTCATCAGCTCTGCTGCTCCTCGCTGTTCCACCGCATCTGCAGCGGCTGCTAGTGGGTGGTTGTCCAGCACCCAATCTATCGCCTGATCGTAGGAAAGATTTTGCGCGGACGCAGGTGCGAGGGAAAGGATGAAGAAAGCAAGGAAAAAGATTCGTTTCATTTAGTAGTATTCAGAACACTGTATTAAGATCCAGGGGTTAAGATTCAGTTCACCGTTCTTAGAGCGGGTCAAGTATTCGATGCTCAGATTTCAGGTTCTTGAAAACTGATTGCTAAGCCTGAACACTGAACCTTAAACTCTGATTACTTAGGAATGGCCCCTTTAGCCGGTGCCTTAACTTTGACCCCTTCAGATTCTTTAACAAAGCGGTCATTCTGATAATAATCTGGTGGGAAGGCGTTGAGTTGTCGCCAGATTTCATACCATACAGCTACCTCCCCGAGCAAGGCAACACCTTCTGCTCCAGAGCCTGGGCGTAGTGCAAGGGGCCAGGGGCGGCCATCTTCCTTCGGGCGAATAAGCACCCGGTACCTTCCTTTAGTATCGATGATGTTATCAATGGCAACCACCTCGCCACTAAAAGTACCGTAAGAAAGCCCCGGCCAACCACTGAAAAACACAGCTGGCCAACCGTCAAAAAGAAAGCGGACCTCTTGTCCTTGTTGTACCAGGGGCAGGTTGAATGGGTCGACAAACAACTCCACTGCCGCCCGGAATCCTTTGGGCAGGATCGTTACAATGGCCTCTCCTTCCTTCACTGTCTCTCCGATACCAGGGGTGAGTATTTTACCAATCACGCCGTCTTGCGGAACAATGATGTAGCCGAAATCTCGCCGCATTCTATAATTCGTCTCTTCACTGCTAAGCTTTGTTGCGTCTCCCACACTACCGTAGTAAGCAGTTAGCGCGCTCTGTCTATCGCTCTCTGCTTTGGCAATTTTACCACGGTAGGTCGGCCCTACCGATTCCAGTGCGATTCGGGTCTGCTGGACCTCCGTTTTAGCCTGGTCCAATTTGTTTTCGATGGCAATCTTTTTGGCGACAGCTTCCTGGGTCTTAAGCCGCTTTGCTTCGAGGTCAGATAAGGACTTTAAGCCACGGGCATTGAGCGTATCCGTACGGCGTTCTTGGTACTCAGCGATGTCAACTTGCACCGTTTGTTGTACCAGGTCTGCTTCCAAAGTGGTAACATAAAGCAAGCTTTGTTCATACTTGTTCTGATTCTGCTTGAGCTTCAGTTCCCGTTCCTGTTCGAAGGAGACAATCTGTTGACTCAAGGCCGCAGCCTTTGCCAAATAGCCTTCGGCACTACTGGTTTTAGCGTCACGGATGGCACCAGTACGCTCCACCAACTCAGGGTCGAAATAGTCAGATTTGATTTCACTGACCCGTGCAATGGTATCACCGCTTCTTACGGTATCTCCCTCAAAAACATACCAGGCCTCAATCCGGCCAGGCAGCGTAGCGTGGATACTTTGGGGCCGATCCGCAGCATCCAGCGCAGTCACTGTTCCTTTTGCGCGAAAATTCTGCCGCCATGGCATAAAGATCACGATTATCGAGAGTACAATAAACACCAACATCCAGCGGCGGAACATCCGCTGCCCATTGGGTAATTCGACGCTGTCGAGGGCAGATAAGCCCATTCCTTTTACGTCGGACAGAACAGATTGTGGAGATAAATTCAGCATTGAAATAGCAATTTCGAAGTCGAGATTGGAAAAACTTAACGTAAAATCATTAGTATGATGAGCGTTCTTATCCTTTAATATCGGGCCGAGAGGCTACCCAGATGTCGTTTGTCGCGGCATCCTTCAAAGCAACCTCCGGTGTGTCATCCAGTAAAATCTTCCCTTTCCGTAGCAGAAGTACTCTGTCACAAGACTGAGCAATTACCGGATCATTACTTAGAATGACGAAGGTCCAGGACTGACGGTGGTCAGTGAGTTCCCGCATGATGCTTTTTCTGATGGTAGGCTCTAACTGATCTAGCAGATTACCCAGAACGAGTAAGCGTGGCTTTCGCACAATTGCCCGCGCAAGAAGTAACCTGACACGTACCGAACGAGGCACGTTGAGGCCTTCGGCGATCAGTTCGAAATCGTAGCCTTTGGTTTGTTCAGATACCCAACCGGAGAGCTGTGCCACTCCTAAGGCCCATTGCACCCGGTGAAAATCTACGTCTGGGTGGCCGAGGCAAATATTATCGATCAGGTTTCCGGGGATAATGCTTTCCTCAAAGCTATAGTCACCGATTGCCTGACGTAGGTCGCTTAGCTTAAGGTTCCCCATCGGAGTCTGGTTGAAGGCAAGTAGGCCTTCATAGTCCGTATGCATACCTGCGAGGCACTGTACCAGCGTTGAACGACCAGATCTGTTGTATCCTGCAATACAAATCCGCTCATTTGCCTCGAACCTAAAGTTAATCCCGTTCAAAGCCTTCATCCCCGTTTCGGGGTAAGTAAAGTGGAGGTCAGTTGCAGATACGACCATCCCCTTTCCTGAATCTACCGCAGCGAAGGAAAGCGCGCCATCTTCTTCAAGTGGCAGGTCAGTAACGTTGCTGATTTTCTCTACTCCCGTAAGAGTATCGTAAACTACATCAAGAGAAAAGATGAGTTTCTCAGCTGAACTGAGGATAAGAAGGATGACGATTTCCGCCGCCACGAACTGACCAATGTTAATTTGGTTGTCGATCACCAACTTACCACCAAGCAAGAGAAAAAAGGCAGTCACCAGTGCCTGAAAGACGATCAGTCCACTGTAATGAATCAACAAGATTCGGAAATGGGATCCCCGTGCATCAAGGTAGCCCGTTAAGAGGTCGTTTGTTCTTCTCATGGTGAGTCGTTCACCACCGGCTAGTTTAAAGGTGTTACTTGCTCGACCAATGTCTTCCAGCCAGCCAGCTACCCGGTACTTGTACTTGCTCTCCTTCAAGCTTGTATCTAGCCCTGCGGGTGCGATCAGGTACATGAGTAAAAAGAGTAAAATTGCCAGTACGGCACCGAAAATGGCGAAAAAAGGATGGTAAAGAGATACCAGGACCAGGCCAAAAATAATTTGCATGACCGCTCCACTGAAATCCAGCAAGATTTTGGGCAAGCCCTTCTGAACAGTAACCGTATCAAAAAACCGGTTCACCAATTCCGGTGGGTAGTGCGCCTGAAAGGCAGAAAGTTTAATCCTTGGCAAGCGGTAAGCAAACTCAAAGGCAGCTCGTGTAAACAGACGACGCTGAAGAGTTTCCGCAATTACGTATTGCATCACCTTTAGTGCACCTACTAAAACAGAGGCGCCAGTTACAATGGCTACCAAAACAACCAAAGAGGCGTTGAACGTTCCTCCAGCAATCAGGTTAATGATGGCCTGTACACCTAGTGGCCCGACGAGTGCCAGCACACCAATCAGCACGGCATACATGTAAACGTATCCGATGTCCTTTCGATCCGGCTTAAGCAGGGAAAAAAACTTCCGCAAGGGCGGGATATTAGAATTACTCATACATTTGAAAGATAATGATACTATTCTTGATAGTAATACTTTTAAACAAAAATAGTTTTACTTTCGTTCATTCTTTATGGCTATTCAAGTAAGAATCCTTCCTGCACCACAACTTTCACTCAGAGATCCGCAAGACACGGAGCTGGGGCGCCGCATTCTCCAAACATCCATTAAGCTACTTGATGAGTTGGGCTTAGAAGCATTTACCTTTAAAAAGCTAGCGGGAGCGTTAGGTTCAGCGGAGGCGAGTATTTATCGCTATTTCAGTAATAAACATCAGCTGCTACTGTATTTGGTAAGCTGGTATTGGGATTGGGTCCACCACTTGGTGAACCAGGCGGTAGCCGGAAAGTTAACAGCTCCGGAACGGTTAAGAGCTGCGATCAAGTCCCTAACCCAGCCTTTTCTTGCCAATCCGGAAGTACCGTACATCGATGAGAGGTTATTGCACCAAATTGTCATCAACGAAGGCTCCAAGGCTTACCACACTAAAGCCGTTGACCAGGAAAACAACAAAGGTTTATTCCTAGGGTATAAGAGTTTAAGTAGTGAAATTGGCACCCTGATCCTGGAGATAAAACCAGACTTCCCCTACCCTCGTACCCTGGCGACGAACCTTTTCGAGATGGCCCACAACCACCCTTACTTTGCCGAGCACTTACCGAAACTAACGGACATCAAAAAGGGAGGTGATGTAAGCATCAAGCTGGAAGAAATGTTGTGGTTTTGGGTAAACAACCTGTTGCAAACCACCTAAGCATCCGTAATAAGTAAGAAATTTCTGCGTATTGCCGAACATTCACACAAAGTTGTTGTCTCCTAACTGATAGTTTTACTATCATTATGGCCAGTACAGCGTAACCTAAGTTTTCGCCACTTATTCGCGATGCCTTTTACCGCTTGGCATCGTTGCTTATATCCTCACTTAGCTACGGCTGAGCTCCGGTGTAAGTGCCCTGCCAACCGACAAAATTCATCAGCGCCTAAGATCGTAGAACCTACGTTACACTGTACTAGTATATCGCCACAACAAATTTATGAGCATGTCAACAAATTCTGATTCTCCATCAATGCTAGGCAATTGGAAGAACGATCTTCCAGCTAGTATTGTCGTCTTCTTCGTCGCCTTACCGCTATGTTTGGGCATTGCCCTGGCGAGCGGGGCGCCACTTTTTTCTGGTTTAATTGCCGGAATTATTGGGGGTATCATGGTTGGTGCCTTAAGTGGTTCACAAATCGGTGTCAGCGGCCCTGCAGCGGGTCTTGCGGCCATTGTACTTACTGCCATTGGCAGCCTTGGAGGTTACGAAAACTTCCTGTTGGCCGTAGTGCTCGGTGGTATTATTCAGATCATATTCGGTGTCCTTAAGGCCGGTGTTATTGGGTACTACTTCCCCTCCTCGGTGATCAAAGGGATGCTTACGGGTATAGGCATCATCATCATTCTTAAGCAAATTCCGCATTTCTTTGGCTGGGACAAAGACCCCGAAGGTGATTTTTCATTCTTTCAGCTTGATGGAGAAAACACCTTTTCCGAACTCATGAACGTCTTTGGGAACGTTAGCCCAGGTGCGACGATTATTGCCTTTGTAAGCCTCGGGATTCTTATTCTCTGGAGCCAGGTGCTAAGTAAAAAAGGAAAGATTTTCACCCTTATTCAAGGCCCGCTGGTAGCAGTTGCCCTTGGCATTGTGTTTTACATAACGACAAAAGACCACGAGACCCTGTCCATCGCGGATGAGCATTTAGTACAAGTACCCGTACCAACTGATTTTTCGTCTTTCCTTGGCCAATTTAGTATGCCCAATTTTGGCGCCATCACTAACCCCGCTATCTGGGTCACTGCCTTTACAATTGCCCTGGTTGCCAGCCTTGAAACGCTGCTTTGTGTAGAAGCAACGGATAAACTTGACCCGGCGAAGAGAGTAACGCCTACCAACCGAGAGCTGTTAGCTCAAGGTGCGGGTAACGTACTATCTGGCATGATCGGTGGTTTGCCCATTACTCAGGTAATTGTGCGCAGTTCTGCGAATATTCAGTCCGGTGGTAAGACCAAGCTTTCCGCCATCTTCCATGGTTTCCTGCTTTTGATTTCAGTTGTACTTATTCCCGGCTTACTGAACATGATTCCACTGTCAGTGCTTGCCGCCGTACTCCTCATCGTTGGCTTTAAGCTTGCTAAGCCTAGTACTTTCAAGGCTATTTACCAAACTGGTCCTAAGCAGTTTGTTCCCTTCATAGTTACCGTGCTTGGCATCATTTTCACCGATCTGTTGGTCGGTATCGCGCTCGGCATGATGGTCGGAATTGTGATCATCCTATTCAAGAATTACCAGAATTCCCACTTCCTGCACATTGAAGACAAGAGTAATGGTCGGCATAAGACCAAGATGACCTTAGCCGAAGAAGTTACTTTCTTCAATAAAGGGGCGATTTTGAAAGAGTTGGACAACCTTCCTAACGACAGCTTACTTGAACTTGACGTTTCCAAGACTCGGTACCTTGATTACGACGTAATAGAAATCCTGGAAAACTACGTGCAGAAAGCTCGGGACCGAAACATCGACATCACCCTGATTTCTCAAAAAGGGACCGTAAAGAACCCCGATAGTTATCTCGAATTCTTCAACCTCCGCTCGTCGGCGACAGCGCATTAGTAAAATTCTCCTGTAGGTGGCCTTGGAATTCTCTTGAATTTCAGGGCTGCTTCTTTTAAACCTGTTTTGGCGCGCACGCTGGTGCAAAGTAAGGGTAAAAAGAGAAAGGAAAGGTTCCCTGTTTCATCCGATAGGAGCACTACCCTGCTCCAAAAACTATTATTGCACCTGCGGCCGCGCCAACTGATCAATTGCCCTACAAAAGTAAGCGCCCGAAATGCCCTATTGCATTCCGGGCGCTTGCCGTACAGGTGATTGAATAAACCAAGTCTAACGAATCAGTTCAAATTGTCCCTCTTCTTCCACTTCAGCACCGTTGATGCGGAATTTGGCGAGGTAGAGGTAAGTATCGGTGTTTTGGGGGGTTCCGTCTTTAGTACCGTCCCATGCCTCGTCAACATCGGTAGAAGTAAAGATCTTTTGTCCCCAACGGTTAAATACCGTCATTGTAAAGTCGGTAATTTCGCCGCCGTAGAAGACCTTAAAGATGTCGTTAGTTCCATCACCATTAGGGGTAATAAGCGCGGGTATTTCAAACCTTGATTCCTCAATGGCAAGCCTGACCTCATCGGTGAAGACGCAATCTCCGTTCTCAGTTGTTACCGTTAGCGTATAAACTAGTTCGCTCGGTGCAGACTGTCCTGGAGGGGGAACGGTCACCACAATGCTTTCTCCGGTGGCACTAGCGGGGCTCAGGTTACCTGACCATGCATAGGAAACGTTTACACCTGCAGGCACATTAGTCGCCGTCAGGGTCACATTATTCCCGCTAAATACAGCACCAGAAATTGGGCTTCCGTCAATTGTCGGAACGATGATGGGGTCCAGGTCTGCCTCAATAACGCCAACGGTTACTGTTGCCATAGCTGAGCCGCAGCCAAAGTCGTCGGTAAAGGTGACCACATAAGTGGTTGAAGCTTCCGTCGGGTTTTGTGTAATTTGAACGCCCTGGCCAACCTCTGCATCGTTTACCGTCCAGACAAATCTTCCTGACCTATCATTACTGAGTTGTGCGGTTAGCACTGCCTCCTCCCCGGAGCAGACGAATTCAGGTCCGCTGGCAGTAAGGGTATAATCGTCGGCAAAACTAAACGTCACTTCATCGGTCAGCGTACCACACTCGCCGGTTGTCGTAACGGTATAAGTCGTGTTATTCATTAGTGGGGTCACTTCCACCTGTGGGTCACCAGAATCAATACCGCCTCCGGTAATTCGGTAGCCATAGTCTGAACGAATGCCACCGGTAATTACCCGAACAGCATCACCCGAACAAATCAAGGTTTCAGGGTTAAGTTGCGGACTTTGGTCCTGGATGATATCAATAGCGTAAGTACTCGGTTCCGTACAGTTGGAGCCCTCCGCAGTAACGGTTATCATGTAAGTCGTCGGTTCACTTATGGTAGCGATGGGATCAAGACAATCATCACAACTCAGGGTACCATTCGGATCTTCCCATTCCAGTTCTCCGCGCGGTCCACCATCACCGAAGCTGACGTTAATCTGCAACTCTCCCCCCGGACAAACCATTGCCGGATCGGGGTCAAAAATGAGAATTGGCGGCTCGATCACGTTGATTTGAACCGTATCTATCTGCGCACAACCACCGTTCTCCGTTTCGCGGGTCACCAGGGCAGAATCACTCGCAAAGAATACGGCGTTGTACAATTCATTGGGACTGGCAATGCCCGGAGCCACCGTCCAATCATGAACGATCAGCGGATAATCTCCTGCATCATAGGTGGGAGACCTGATAAAGAAGGTATCTCCTTGGCAGTAGGGGTCTTTGACGGGGTCTACCGTAAGCGTCATGTCTGGCAAAGAATCAATCCGCACAGCTACTGAATCGATCTGGTAGCAACCATTGAGAACGCCTTCCACGTAGTAAGTAACGTTGCCCGGAGGGTTAACCTCGTAGGTAAAACCGGTGGTACTGCCAATAGCTCCTGTATTAGGAAACCACTGTAGGCTGGCTCCGGGAGCTGGATCAGCAGAGGCTTCCAATACTTCTACAGCATCGCCAAGGCAACGGAAAATGGTGTCTTCTCCAAATATTTCCAGGTCGCTCCGGATGATGTCAACCCGGACGGTTTGGGTATCCGTACAAGCCCCATTAGCTGAGATAGCCGCGAGGGTAAAAATGGTATCCACCGCAAATTCCGAAATGTACACGGCGTTAACGTCCGTAGAATCATCAAGAAAACTTCCCGGACTCCAGTCGTAGATGGTATTGCCCGTATTCATTACGGAGTCGGTAATTAACATCAAGGGATAGCCCTGACAAATAAGGGTGTCGTTAATCAACTGAGGAACGACAAATACATCTACATCTACGTAGATGGAATCCAGGGTATTCCCCGCTGCGACCACGTAGTAGCGAGAGAAATCAGGAATAGTACGGGGGTTAGGTTCGGTCGCTGCGTCCAGGAAACCATTGGTGGTTTGCCAAGTGATAACAGCACCGCTGCCATTGTCCGTTGAAAGTAATTGTAAGGTATCGCCCCGACAGATGTTGACGGTATCAGGGTTAAGTATTGTAACGTCTGGATCCTGGGCAAACAAGGCCGAAGCGCTACAAAAAAGGGAGATAAGTAGTACGAATAAACGGTTCTTCATAGGTAAGCCGCCGCTGGTTTAGGTTCCGGCGTAGGTTAGCTGCGCCGTTTGGTCCCGCCAAAGTACGAATTTTACCAACTCCCAAGGCTGCTTATTGGTACAGATTAACACCCCGTCGGGCAGCCGCTAAATAGAAAGAACCATTTTGACAAGAGATTGCACTAGCATTTGCAGAATACCGCAAAACTGAATTTGGCGGATGGCCGAGGCCTTCGGAAGAACAGGTGCATGATCGTGATCGGGGCCGGTTCGCACGGTATCCAGATGGGACTACGGAGGAGCGCGGGTAGCTTATTCAGCCAACCACCGTCGGGTATCTTCTACCGAAATCCTGCCGTAATCATTTCCCCAGGCTTGATTGATGTAATTTACGATGTTGACAATTTGAAACTCTGAGAGTTCCTTGTTCCCTGGCATCACCTCATTATAAGTAACACCATTAACCTGTATGGGCCCGGCCAATCCATAACGGATGGAACGGACAACAGCACGCTGCTGATCACGCAAGTAATCAGATCCTGCAAGTGGTGGCATCAGTTTTCGTAGCCCCGTACCTTCTTCAAAATGACAGCTTGCACAATGCTGGTCATACAAACTGTGGCCCTGGACGTTATCCGTTTTCCCGCAGGCGATTGCAAGCAATAAAATAGTCCCACAAATCAGGATGCCGGAAATTGAACGCATATCAGAAGTTGTTTATCATTAGTAGTTGTAGGGGTGATAACGGATGGAACGTTGCAGGGTTTAAGATTTTCTGGCGGGGCCGCAGGTGCAAGTAAGGTTGTTGAAAGCAGGCTGGTGCAACCGGGCCTGATCCCGCGTTTAAATAAATGTGGTAAACACCTCTTCTTAAGCGCTACCCGGCCTAATATGGAGTGAGGGAGTCGGTTGCAGCGAAGTCGGTGGTCAGAAAGTATTTTAACCTCTGGAGACTGAGCCTTTCATAAAGATCAAACCAAGACCCCCTACATCACGTTACAGCACCGTACTTTTGCGCGCTAAACCAATCCAGCTCCGGTAATCTTTGTTTGCTGGGTTAAAACAAGTCGCGACCTCACTTACCATACAGCCCCTATATGCGTTACGAAGTTAAAATAGGAATCCTCGCCATTGTGGCCATTGCCCTTGCGTTCTGGGGGTATAAATTTATTCAGGGCAGCAACCTATTGTCCAGTTCCAGCTACTACTACTCCGTTTATGATAGTGTTGATGGGCTTACCGTCGGCACCCCGGTTACCATCAGTGGCGTTTCAGTAGGCTCCGTCAATGGTATTGAGTTGAATCAAATGGACAGAAAGGCTAAGGTTACCTTCGATATCAAGAAGGGCATCAATGTCCCCAAAGGAACCAAAGCCATTATTTCCACGGTTAGTGTACTGGGACAGAAGGCCGTTACCCTTGTCTATGATCAGCCTTGTTTTGGCGATGGCGACTGTGCCGAAGAAGGATCACAGTTGGAAGGACGCGTCTTGGGCATTCTTGCCTCTTTCACCGGTGGCACCGGCGAGGAAGAAGGCCCTAACCCGATTGATGCAGCTAGAGAGACCCTCAAAAGCACAATGGACAGCCTCAAGTATGAGCTTTTCAGCCCGGAGAGTGACAACCCAATTGCTCGTTCCACCAACGACCTTGCCTTCACGATGGAGAACCTGAAAGCAAGTACCGCCCGCCTTCAGCGTATCTTAGATGCAAACGCCGGAGAAATCAATACAACTATGCAGAATCTGGCTTCCCTGACAAATACACTGGCCGATAAGCAGGAATCTATTGCCGGTATGATCGATAATGCAGAGGAGTTCTCGGGAGGCTTAAGTAAACTTGATCTCGAAAAAACCATGACCGAGGTTAATGCGGCTATCAATAGCTTACAAGGAACCTTAAACCAAGCAGACAAAGCCGTTGGCGGAGTAAACACGCTGATGCAAGACGTAAACTCCGGCAAGGGTACTTTAGGGAAATTACTAAGTGACGACAAAATGTACGTCCGCCTCACACAAGCCACCCGATCAATTGATTCTCTCGCCACTGATTTTCAAGAGAAGCCTTACCGTTACGTGCCTTTCAAAAGCCGTAAGCGAGTCCTGAAGCACGACAAGCGCGATGCAAAACTGGAGGCAGATGCTGCCGCTGCAGGAATGACCGTTGGGGAATACTTACTCAAAAAGGGGTAGTTCTACAATTACTCCATCTCAGCACTTTTCACGTAAGCAGGTACCCGAATCTAAAAGATACTGGACAGATTTGACCAATAGCCTTTTGGAAAACCCAACACCACCTGATTTGGGGAATTGCCCTAAACCAAAGCAATCGGATCTCCGTTAGTGCCGTCTAAGGCTTCCGAGAAAATTCTGTTAGGAGAGTCTTGATAATAATGAACAAGGATATCCTTTACTTCCGGCCAGGTTAAAGAACTACAATAATGACGAAGGCATCAAACAAAGGGGCAACTTTGCAACCTTTGCTTAAGGGTAATGTCGGCTACTGAACTATGATTCGTTGCACCGAGCGCTCACCAGCTGTAATCGCTTCCAGCAGGTATACGCCAGGAGAAAGACCAGGCAATGGCATCTCGCCAGAAGGGCTGTTCATTGTTGTCTCAGAAATTACTCGACCGTTTAGTGACAAAAGCCGCAGTTGGGCCTGCTCTGTTCCTGCAGGTAACTGAACCGAAACTAATTCAGCAACTACTGGGTTGGGGAATACTCTAAGCCAATCGAACAACTGATTTGTCGGATCAGGAAAGCTTCCCGGGTTGTTGTAGGTAGGGCCTTCAGGCGCAACATTTAATTCAGGCTCGACATCGGTATTCCGATCTCCCATCCCCAATATGCCGCTTGGATCAAACTGACCGCCGCAACCACAGTCATTGTTGATTACATCATTTGAAGTTAACTGATTCCCGTCATCACACGGGGCTCCAACCTGATCTGCGGCAAAGTTGCTAGCACAGTAGGAAGGAAAATCCCCAGACCAAGACAACTTAACATTACCGCCGAAACGCATTCGGGCATTTCCACAAAGGTTTTCGAGATCTTGAGGGAAACAACCCGCCAGATCGTTCGCACTGAAGTCAAGGTTAAAAAGAAAGGGGAGATCACCAAAGCCTTCCGGCAAGGCTCCGGTGAAGCCGTTATCATTAAGCGTGAGGATTTTCATTTGGGTAAAGCTTGCCAAGGCGTCAGGTAAGGAGCCTTCCAGCTGGTTATTATTAAGGCGAAGATTTTCCAGTAGTGGCTGTTCTCCTACCGTTGATGGCAGGGTGCCGGAAAGCAGGTTACCACTAAAATTGATGTCGCGCAAGGAAGCTATCGTAAATAGGGATGCCGGCAGTTCGCCCCCAACTTCGTTATAAGCCAGGTTGATCCGAAGCAGGTGTTCGAAATCTCCAATTTCGGTTGGCAGCGTACCAGTCAGACCATTGCCGCGAAGTATGATGCTGGTAACACGATCATTTTCGTCACAACCGATACCGGTCCAACTGCAGGGTTCACAGTCGGTAAGCCAACCATCATTATTAGACCAGCTATCACCTTCGGTGGCTGCGTAAAACTTCTCCAGAGAGGAATAATCCGGATGGGCACAACTTTGAGCAAATAGGCTTGCGGTAGATAAAAGGGAGAAAAGCAGGGCTACAATTGTGACCCGGTAGGTGTAATTGGTGTACATGATATTGGGTATTTATAGGTATAAGAATTCGCTTACATCTATGTGACACCTAAAACCCCATCAAACCGCAGTAATAAACATCGATTTAACAAAATAATTTGATTTTAGCCAGACAGCTTACAATTTCCTTAATACTTACCGGGTTAACACAACCTTTTTCGTCCCTTGTTTTTCGCCATCCTCGTACCTCAATAAATAGGTACCACTTGACAGCCCGGCGAGCTGAATGGTCTGCTTACGTGCGTTGACCGGAATTCGTCGGAGCAACTTCCCCACCATATCCAGAACGAATAATTCTCCGCCATTCCCGGGAAGTTTCACCGTTACTGGACCGTTAGTAGGATTTGGGTAAGCACGAAATTTGATCTCCTCGTTTGGTCGACTTTCCCTCACCTGGTTATTCTCGTCCAATTCTGCTTTACAGTCCTGTGTTTTGCTAAATTGGTGGATTACCCGCACCATCAGATCATTCAATTTTTCTACATCATAGCTATCGGTTGTAGGCTTTAGGTGAGCCCCTCCAATTCCACTATCATCGGTAAGAAATACGTAAGTACCGTTAGTGGCCAAAGCGATAGAACGGAGCAGGTACTCACCATCTTTGGTCATTCCAGAGCAGACAACCGGAATAATCCGGACACCTTTTTGGGCAGCAAGCATTGTCATTGCCTGCAACCGTTTAACGTTATCTGCTTCCTGATGAGGCGGCGCATCAAGCACAAGGAAGAGCAACCTCGCGGCGGCGGATTCCCGCCATTCCAATTGAAGGAGGGCGGTTTCCAGAGCGGCGTCAACTGCTTCAGGATGATCACCTCCTCCTCCGTGAGATTGCGTGTTAATGTAAGCGACCGTCTCGTCAGCAACGACGGTGAACTGCTGATGCCGAGTCACGTAATCGTCCGTACTATCCCGATAGAAAACAGCAGCTGAGCGGAGTTCAGCACCTTTCAGCTTTTCCTGTGTTCTTGCCATTACGTCGGAAAGTTCGCTACTCAGGTAACTAATCTCATCCCCCATACTCCCCGTAGCATCGATGACAAAAGCGATATCAATTGCTGTACGACGATCGCACGGTACTGGCAGCTCCAGCAGGTTCAACCCAGCTTTGAATAGGTAGCTAGTGGGCAGCGTGTATTCCCTTCCCGAAAAGGAGGCGACCAATCGCAGTTGGGACTGTTCGTTGATCTTAGGACTAAGCATGCCTTGCCAAAGCTCGGCCCGTCCACGATTGTCAGTTTTAGCTGACCAGACGGTTTCCCCCGCAGCGTCTTTCAATTCAATGGCAACATCAACTGCGGGACTACGATTAGGATAAGTTATTTGAACGGCATAACGATTATCGGGGTATAAGTGCCAGGTATCCCTAAACTCGGCCAGGTCTTCTTTACTGATGTCTTCCCATAGGTCCCATTTACCAAAGTCATTGGTTTCTCCAGCTGTAAGCTGGCCAGCCGGCTGGGAGAAAGAAGAACCTGGTGCGTCAGGTAAAAAAGCAGATTCACTTCTTCTGGAAGATATCGCGGCATCTTCGCGTGCTTTGCTTATCCCATATGCCGCCGATACAGCCCGAAGATCATCAACAGGTCTCACTGCGGTGGTTCGATCCATTTTACGGGTCCTTCCATAGCCGACTACGACAACCTCCTCTAAAACTTCCGTCTCCATCTGCATAACAACATCAAGTGGCTTATCAGGATAAGCTATAATTTTTTGGATAACGTAGCCGGTGAAGGAAATCTTCAGCAATATCGAATCCGCCATTGCCTCCAGAGAAAAACAGCCATCTATATCCGATACTGTACCTGAAACACCGTTAGTAATAGTGACGCCAATCAGGGGTTCGTCTGCTTCATCAGTAACACAACCACTAAAAGTAGCTTGTGCGAAAAGGGAAAGATGAAGACACATAAAAAGCAAGGTGAAGAGCGGGCGCATAATTCTTTTTTGGAAGGTTGATGCTGTTTGTGGAAGGATTACATAAAGGCTCAAATGATGATGGACTTACTACGTCCAAACATCCTCTACTGTGGAGTGGAG
>JBGCFZ010000036.1:0-32733 GCA_045110355.1 Lewinella sp.
ATTTCATTTCCTCTCGTATTTTTGCACGATGACATCTTCAACTGTTGGCCTAATCGTCGAAATCCTACTCCTGGCCCTTGGGCTTTATCTGTACCTCTTTGCCAGAGGCATCATCAGCTTTGGCAACGACGAGGCGAAGGCCCGTGCGGAAGCCTTTCGTAAGGATAATGCTACCTGGATGCGCCTGATGGGCCTGGCCCTTGCTGCGGTGATGGCGATGAACGTGTTTTTTCACGTTCGGGAGATGATGGGGTAGTAGGGAGACAAAAAACGGCCCTCAACATGCGTTGAGAGCCGTCCAGTATGTACTTGTACCCGGAACGGGGATCGAACCCGTACTTCCTCAATGGAAACTGGATTTTACTTACCATCTACAGTTTTCACTGCCGCCTAAGCTTCTTGGCGTTTGTGGTCTGGACTTTATCTTCACCATCACCCGTAAAAGGCCTAAGGTGCTCGCCGTCAAGTCTCTACACTTTCCTTCCGACCTATTCGAAAGGCTTAGCTCGGTATTGGCATTAACGTCACCGTTAAAGCGTTCACCGAATTTGACGAGTTCTACTCCGGAGATTTCTCTCCGGGCAACCCAATGTTCTTGCCTCTGTAGTTATCCGTTAAAGCATGGCAGTTGGGACACAAAAACTGAAGATTATTGATGCGATGATCGTGTCGGTCTCCATTACAATGATGCAATTCCAGAGGAATTTTATCACCTAACCATTTTGTGAGTCCACAGGACTCACATTTATGGGCCTTTAGTCCAGCTGCTAAAATTCTAAGTTTCAACTTATAAGGCTGGTACCTAGAACCTTTGACCATTATTTCGGCTAAAGGCTTTTTAGGATTGGGCTTGAATTTAAGACCAATATTCCAACCTTGTCCTCGGAAGTGAGATGTATCAATATCCCAATCTTCGAACTTTTGTTTCAACGTAGTATAGTTGCCTCCGGCAGCTTTCATCCGCAGCATTCTGCAAACTCCAGCAATACTATGTGAGGCGCGAACCGCAGCTTGTAGTTCTTCTTTGGTGTACTTATAACGCATGTCATAAGTTACGAAGAAATATAAGCAAACAAACTGCAAACTTGAGTCCAGCGCGTCTACCAGTTCCGCCATCCGGGCGGTACAATTGCAAAGGTAATTCTTTGGCGCACATTCGCAAGCCCAAAGTGGTTTTTAACCGCAACTCTGCAACAGTTAAATGCTGTTGCCCTCCCGGAAAGTTTCTGTTCCTATCTTTCCACCCCTTATCCTTTGCCACTTCCTCCTTTTATTCCTGATGAGACAATTCGCTATTTCAGACATCCACGGCCACCTGGCTACTTTTAAAGCCCTCCTCACACGCCTGGAATTCAGTAAAGAAGATGAACTTTTTCTGCTGGGAGACTTCATTGATCGAGGACCGGATAGTAAAGGAGTGATCGACCATGTGAAAGGATTAATGGCGGAGGGGTATAAAGTACATAGTCTTCGGGGAAATCATGAGCAGATGGCCATTGATGCACCAACCGATTTTTCTACCCGCACCGCCTGGTTGAGGTACGGAGGGATACAGACCTGTACCAGTTTTGGTACGAGAGACTTTACGGTGCCGGATGATTACCTGAATTGGATGTCCGCTTTGCCATTTTACCTCGAGACAGAAGGCTACCTCTTCATCCACGCCGGAATAGATACCTTCAAGTCAAATCCGCTGGACGATTGGGAATCGATGCTGTGGGCTCGGCACTGGACGAAGAAGATTAACCGTAAATGGCTCGGGGATCGGATCATTGTACATGGTCATACGCCGACGCCTTACCAGGAAATTCAACAGAGCATTCATGCCCTGAAGCACCTGCCGGTCCTTAATATTGATGCTGGTTGCTTTGCCGTCGAAACGTCTGGTATGGGCTTTTTGTGTGCGTTGGAATTAGGGAGTAATGCACTTACGTTTCAGGAGAATGTGGGGTAGCGAACGATAAAGTTGATTTGGCGGGGCCGCAGGTGCAAAGTTAGTTGTAAAGCAGGACGGACTCCAGGCCAGTACGCAGGTAAGTATAATTACGTGTTTTCTATATGTTTCTACGTGTTTGTGTTTGCCTCACGTAAGAAAAATGAGTTTACGTCTATAAATTGTAGCTGTTTCCATCATTTTTAGAAGGTTTGTCCACCCATCTTATGAAAAAATTCTGGCACCTCAGCCTGGCTGTCTTTTTATTCTTTTTGTGCGTATTCGCGCTATCTGTAATGGTTGGAGTAAGCTTTGATTCAGTCGTCGCTGACCAATCCAAGTTTTCGGGTTATTTCGGAGCTTTTTTAAGCATCATGTTGTTGATCGCAGACCTATTCCTTCCTGTACCATCCAGCTTAATCATGATTGGTAATGGTGCACTCTACGGACCTTTTTGGGGAGGGCTCGTTTCCCTGGCAGGAGGGGCCGGCGCAGTTCTCGTTGGCTATTTTCTGGGGCAGAAAGGAGAACAAACCGTACTTCGGTGGATGGATAAATCAGCACTGAAAGCTGCTCATCGATTCTTCGACCAGTACGGCATACTCGCCGTTGCCATCAGCCGACCGATTCCTTTGTTGGCGGAGACGATTGCCGTCTTGGCAGGACTGTCTGGTTGGGGCCTGGGGAAAACTATGCTGAGTGCTGTAATTGGCTTGTTGCCAGTAGCTTTTATTTATGCGTACAGCGGTGCTTTTGCTGCGCAGGAAGATTTTGGTGTAAGCTCCTTTCTAATAGTGATCGCGCTAAGCGCGGTAAGTTGGCTGATCGGTAAGCTGTTTTTTAATCGAGAGCATTCCCCCACGGCCAGTGTTTCCGCAGATGCTGCTTCAGAACAATGATCGACACGATAATTTCTTCAACATACTAGTTCAACCCATAAATTTGGTCACATGAGTATTTTCAATTTTCCCCGTCTCAACATCAAAGGACTGGTTGCAGTCAACGTCGGAACGGGTAATAATGATGACTATTCCCTCCAGTATGACAGTACAACTTCCAAGTATTCCGGTTTCTCAACGATCCCGGTCAATGGGCAGCAGGGCCAGTCGTTGAGACTGGGTAACAGTGCAACGGTTGAACCCTACGTTTTTGATGATCCGAACACCGGTCAGCCAATGACGGATGACCAGATGGTTGAATGGATGAGAAAAGGGAGTTCCTTCGCCAATTATGGGACACATAAAACGTTTCCACCCCATACCCCTCCTTTGGAGCAGTTTGAGCCCAAAACCATGATTCCGGGAGAGTGGAATTTTTACGGGGATATGGGGATGAATATGTTTGCCACCTCTGTCGTCGGTGTAACAGTACCGTCCTCTTTAACGGAGTCGGGGGTGCAAGTTTACACTTCTGATGATCCTTTAGGCCTGGTAGGCGCCCAACTTTCTTTCAATAATCGAATCGGGAGTACTGGTAGAAGTACGGCTATGCTGATCGATATTAACCCGGAAGCCCCCCAGGCTTCCCAGGTATATTCGGATTTTTTACGGCTGGAAAAAAACGGAGAAGATGTATTTCATGGAAAACCCTCCAAGGCCGTGACGCGCTGGATCAACTTCCAACGAAACACTAAACTTAATGGCCCTAATGGCGCAGCGGGGACTTTTCAATGTACCATCCCACTGGAAGATCTCAAAGGTCAGCCTATTCTGAACGCTTTCTCACCTTACGTCGATCCGGACAAAAAGCTGGAAGGGTTGGTTTTTCGCTACACCCTATTTCGGTCACTGCAAGAAATCAGCACTTTCAAATACCCTGATAACGAGACCTGGGTCAAGAAAATAGAAGCATTGTACGAGACGAAGGGAATCAACCCCAGTTTCGTGCAAATCTCTGGAACTATTGCCCCTTGGTACGAAGGAGAAATGGAATCGGCGCCAACTGGTAGTTTCTTAGTTCCGGAAGAGACCATTCCCTCCCCCGGAGGGAATTGCAATCCGAATAACTGTCAATTCCAACTAGCCCCGGCAGTGGTGAACTGGGGACCGGATGACCCCTTGATCTCTCTAGATCTTTCAGCAGCCCTGCCGGATGCCTATAACGACGATACCTACGATCCCAAAAATCAGCAGACTAACCCTAAATTTGATTTTGGAGACATAACGTTTCAACAAAGGATTGGAACATCGTTATTTCCTATCGGACCGGTCAATTACCAGGATACTGCTGCCGGAGATGCAGCCGGGTGGATTTTCGACTATAAAGTTAACAATAACACCCAAAAGGCACCAGCGGAACATGCCACCAAGGATAACGAGATAATCTGGCCCAGGTATGTCGTTAATTCAAAGGATCACGGCGATCTTTTGGGCGAACAACGCCTATACTTCGTCTCAGATCAGGCTAATATTTATGCCGAGCAAGCGCTTTCTCCCACCTCTCCCGGCTGGTCAAATATGCCTTCATTGCCAGCCGAAGAAGTAGTTTTTACGAGTCAAGGCTATCGAGACGCCAAAGCATCTTTCAATGCTTTTGTCTGGGGTAAGCAAACTACGGGCGGTGGATACATGATCTGGTTGTTGGATCAGACTTATGTAAAACCGCCAAAATCTGGCGTCCCGCCTTCCCTGTTACAGGCAAGCTATACCCTGGGAGAACCAATAACCTTGCCGGTCAAAGAGTCTGGCGTTTATATCATCACCATCACAGAAGCAGGGGCAACACCAGAAAGCGTTGCGGCTATGTTTGATAGCATCATGACGCCGCCAATGATCAATGTTCGGGTATTGCCAAACAAGGAATATGATAACTACTACACATTCGATGCCCAGGGGAATCCGGTTGCCACTGCAGGTATGGATTGGAATGCTGTGTACCAGGAAGTATTTAGGAATTACTACTTCCTTTATCCCGCGATGAGTAAAATCATTCCGCTTAATCAGCCAGACCAATGGATCGGCCCTACGCTCTTTACCCTTAAAGAAAGGATTGCAACGAGTGCGTTTGATACAATGCTGAAAATGGCAAGAACCCGGGATATTTCAGCTACCAGGAGGTGGCTACTGGAAGCTTACATCAATAAATTTGCCACCAGCTCACCGCCTGCAAACGTCACCCCAACTGCCGTATAGTCCACCGCTCTTCCCAATACCCATAAATTTAGTTAAGATGAAATACGCACTAGCCCCAATGCTTTTGCTGGTCTGCTTATTCTCGGCCTGTATTTGGCCAAGACCAACTCCCGGTCCGGTCGTTTCTCCTGTGGAAATGGTGACCCAGCCCCTCACACTACCCTACAGTATCAGCCTTTCTAACCCGGTACAAATGCAGGATTCGCTACAATCATTTGCTTTGGCAGAGTACAATGGTTATTGGTTGATCGTTGGCGGACGTACCAGTGGTTTCCACGGTACTGGTGGCCCAGATCGGACTTTTCCCGTCAAGCATGCTAATAAGCAGTTCATAGTTTATCAACCCACTACCGGAAACCGGTGGGCGGCGCCCTTGCCAGCGGCTCATGCCGAGCAACTAAGCAGTACCAATATGCCCTTTGTACAGGATGGTAATACGTTGTGGCTGACCGGTGGCTACGGTTGTATGAATCAATCCAGTCACGCGCCCTGCTACCAGACGTATGACCTGCTGACAGCGATTGATGTTCCGGGGATGATTAACGCGCTTATTGCTGAGCAAACGTCTGACCTGGGTCAATTCATTACAAGTATCCAGGATGCCCGCTTCCAGGTAACGGGAGGAGTAATGGCCAAAATGAACGATTATTTCTATCTCGTAATGGGACAGAATTACGACACCATCTACGTTAATGGTATTACGGGGCAGTACACGGAAGAGATTCGCAGGTTCCAGGCTGAAGTAAGTAACGGAGCGATTGCCATCAGTGATTATTCCTCCGTACAGAACCCTGTGTTCCATCGCCGTGACCTCAATGTGCTGGAAGCCGTTCGCCCCGATGGTACCGTAGGCCTCAATGTACTGGCGGGGGTGTTTCAGCCAAATGCTCAGGGTGGTGCCGCCTGGCCCCACCCGGTATTGATTGATGAAGACCCCAATACCGGAAGGATAGCTTACCGACATGATACTTCTTTTACCCAGAATTGGAATGCTTACGATTCCGGTAACGTACTCCTTTACGACGCAGCATCTAAGACGATGTATACCAGTCTGCTGGGAGGAATTACCGGCATTACTTTTGACGAAAACGGTAAGCCCTGGAATGGTGCTGGCTTTTTACCCTGGAGCAAATACGTAAGTACTGTTGTGCAGTTCCCGGATGGAACGACTAAGGAATACCCGCAGTATTCACCAGCCCTTCCTGGCTTTATTGGAGCGGCTGGCGACATGGTCTTAAACCCTGCTGTTCCCCTGGTTGCCGGAACCAAGGGCGTTATTGATTACGCAAAACTTCCATCTGGGGACAACCTGGTCGGTTGGTTTTACGGAGGCATCATCAGTACCGCAGTTCAATCCAACGCTGTCTCCGACCCAACATTTTCTTCTTCCGCCATCTACGAGGTGCATCTGTCCAAATAAACAATTATTGCGTCAAAACCTTCTTTGAACCTGCGGCCGCGCCCTAATTGTCTTACTCAGGTAAACCAAACGCCACATAGCTATCTCCCGCCAAGGTGTTAAGTTTGCCACCGCCACATGCAATGACGACTAGCTGTTTGCCATCAATTTCATAAACAGCAGGGGTGGCAAAGCCCGCCGCAGGTAGATCCGTCTCCCACAGCAGGTCACCAGTACGTTTGTTGAACGCCCGGAATTTACCGTCGGAGGTAGCAGCGATGAACAGCACACCTCCGGCGGTAACCACGGGGCCGCCGTAGTTTTCGGTACCGGTTGCGGGGTAGCCCTTTGCTTTATAATCGGGGTACTCTCCTAGTGGAATTTGCCAGCGGTGATCGCCCGTATTAAGGTCGATGGCCGTCAGTGTTCCCCAGGGAGGGGCAATCGCCGGCTTGCCGTCCGGCGCCAGAAATTTTCGGTAGCCGTTCATCTTCCAGGGGATGAAATACGGGTCTTCCTCCGGAGACAGGGGCTTAATCGTAAAGGCCTTATGCTGCTGCGCTTGTTGCTCCAGTACGAAGCTGGCCAGCGCGTTCACTTCCTCCTCTTTAAGTTGTCCGAAAGCTGGCATCATCCGCCGGCCACTGCGCATTAATTCAGCGAAAGAACCGGTTTCGTAGCGTTCCCCGATATTTACAAGTGTCGGGTTGTTTCCGCTTCCCCGTCGGTCTTCTCCGTGGCAGGTTTGGCAATGCTTTACGTACAGGCGTTGGCCGGCGACTGCCCAGGTTTCATCTTTTGGCTCCGTCCACTTAACCTCTCGCATATCAATCAGCCAGGCCATGTTACTGCTGTTAACGTAGAGCATGTTTTCTGCCGGATCGAAGGCAGGGCCGCCCCACTCAGCCCCTCCGTCAAAACCTGGCAACAGGATAAAGGGTTGCTCGCCCGGCGGAAGATATGGGTTGCCGTAGCGATGGGTGCTATAGGTTGCTTCCACCACCTTTCGGTCCGCTTCACTGAGGTAAGGGTTGATGTCGTCCGGCGTTACGGTTTGTCGGGCGAAGGGAGCCGGTTTGTCCGGAATCGGTTGGGTCGGGTGCAGTTGTTCTCCTGGCAAAACACCTGCTTGCGGTACGGGGGTCTCGGTAACGGAGAAAACGGGTTCACCCGTGTCACGGTCCAGTACAAAAAGGTAGCCGTTTTTGGTAGGTTGGGCGACGGCCTCTATTTCTTTGCCGTCCCGATTGACCGTCACCAATACTGGTGGGGTGGGGTGGTCCTTGTCCCAGAGGTCATGGTGAACCGTCTGGTAATGCCAGCGCCGCTCTCCCGTAAGCGCATCAAGGGCGAGTACGCAATTGGCGTAAAGGTTCTTTCCTGGCCGGTTGCCTCCGTAAAAATCGTAAGAAGCCGAGCCGGTGCCACAAAAGATCAAGCCCCGGGTCTCGTCCATACTAAAGCCGGACCAGACATTAGCTCCCCCGGTGTACTCCCAGGCAGACTTATTCCCCCAGGTGTCGAAGCCTTCGTCTGTTGGCCCCGGGATGGTTCTGAATATCCACTTTTGCTCCCCCGTACGAACGTCGTAGGCACGAATATGTCCCGGCGCCGCCGGTAATGATTCGTTTACCCTAGTGCCCATGATCAGTACATCCTGATAAACGATGCCCGGAGAAGTGGACACGATGAAATCGTTGTCCACGTTCCGTCCCAGGCCCTTGTGGAGGTCAATATGCCCATCCTCTCCGAAAGATGAAACCTTAGTTCCAGTAGCGGCATCAATGGCATAGGTGAGGGACCCTGCGGTATAGAACAGCCGGGTTCCTCCATCTCCTTTCCAGTAAGAAAGTCCACGTACATTGATCATATTATGTTTGTACCTGCCACCGTTTTCATCTAAGGAGGCATCGCGCGGATCAAAGACCCATTTCTCCGCTCCGGTGGCGGCATCCGCTGCGAAAAGGAGCATCTGCGGAGTTGCGCCGTAGAGGATCCCGTCGACCACAATTGGGTTGCATTGAATTTGGCTGAAGTTGGCGGTATCTGCGTCACCAGTATGATAGGTCCATTGAGGCACCAGCTGATCCACGTTGCTGGTATCAATTTGGGTGGCGGTGCTGTAATGGCTTAGGCCGGGGTCTCCGCCATAATGCGACCAACTTGCCGGTGGCGAGGGATCAGAGGTGCAGGCAAATAGCATAAGAAACAGGAAGAGGGAGAAAAAACGCATGGCCTTAGTATTGATCGGCTTTAAAGGTAATACGTTCTGCTTTTCTGGGCGGGGCCGCAGGTGCAAGGGAAGGTTTTAAGGCGCAAAAAAGTACCATGAGTACATTAAAACATTGAAGAGTCAACACTAAGGAAGTAGACTTTGCATCGACGATTGAATGTTTTTAAGCATCCGGCGTTTTGCCCTGCTCAAGTACGATTTCTTGCACCTGCGGCCCCGCCCTGGAAAAAGAAATGAATTCCCCAGAGTAGCACGGCAAACTCTCCTTTATTGTACTTCATTAGTGGCCTACCTTGCAACTCTTTTCTCAAACCTTCGTCTTTCCCATCGTGACAGCAACCAACCCCAATTTGTTCCTCTTGGTCCTGGCAGCCCTTGGTTGGGCCGTTAGCCTGTATTTTGGTTTTTTCCGCTACCGACAGTACGTTTGGAGTCGAAATAAAGTACGGTACGACCTGATGCAGAGGATTGATCAACGTCGGGCAGACTTGGCTTCAAAATTGTTGATGTTTCTTGAAATCAGCACTTCTGCTAAACCCCGAAAAGCAAGGATTAATGCTTTGCTTAACCGTTATTTTTCCCTTCTACAGCAAATTAATTTTTACCAAAAGGAGGGCGTCTTTGATGAGCCCATCCTTAACCACCTGAGAACGGCCATTTTAACGGACATAAAGGCGTTTGTCAAGCACGATCAGGAGTTAGATAACCTGTTGTTAACGTGGCAGGCGTCTGCTGCTGATCCAAGTGGTTTTCTTGGTAGTCTGAATTTTGAATAAATCCATTAATGAGCGTAATTTTCCTAAATTCTCATCGGGCAAAATCTGGTGTCCTCAACGGTCAGCCCTTACCCGAGGGCTATGTCCTTGCCTGCAAATTCTTTGATTGCGGCATCATTGACCGGACGGCTACGCTCGATCAGGGATTTGATTACAGGGTGCTAGATTCGATTCCTGAAAACGTTGGGGAAACTTCCTCTTTTTCAGACATTTGTGATGAAGTTGCCGCCGACATCGTAGCCAGGGCAAGAGCCGAAGATCGGCCCATTCGTGTGCTTTGGTCAGGAGGCATCGATTCAACCGTTGCGCTTATCGCTTTGATCAAAGCTTTGCCCGAAGAAGAATACTTCCGCCTGGTGCCGCTGCTCAACATGATTTCTATCAATGAGTATCCTTTGTTTTTCCGGCAGTGGATCTTACACAAATTGCCCTTCCAGCATTGCCTGCCCCCAATCACGAAACATTTTGGGAAGCGTGAACTACTGGTGACGGGAGAACACGGAGATCAGCTTTTTGGCAGCGATAAACTTCTTCCCTTAATCGGTAACGGACTGAGTGAAGAGCACTGGGAAAACACTTTACCTCTTCACCTTTTCGAAAAGTTTGGAAAGGCGAAAAAGGTAGATCGGCTAATCAATTACCTGAAGCCGCAGATAGCAGCTGCGCCCCAACCGATCAACAGCACTTTTGAGCTGTTCTGGTGGTTGAACTACTCGATTAAATGGCAGCAGGTTTCCCTGCGCTTACCGGTTTTTACCTTCCGGTCCGATGTAAGGCAAATATTTGACCGCACGCATCATTTCTTCCGTGATGTTCGCTTTCAGCAGTGGAGTATCGCCAACCATCCCAACCGGGCCTGTACCCGCCTTAGCGATTATAAGATGGTCGCTAAAGAATACATCCACGCCTTTACCGGTGACGAGGATTACCTGAACACAAAAACAAAGGAGCCTTCCCTGAAGCACGTTATTCTTGATCGTGCTGCCCAGGGAGACGATCGCTACCGCATCGCAATGGGCACCGATTTTCAACCAGTTATCGAAACCTTCCACAAGAACCTTAAAAACCAACGAATCATATGACACCCGCTTACTCAGAATTTGAATTTACCAACGGACTTTTGTTCGATTATTCTAATGATGAATATCCGACCCGCCTCCACGCCTGGACGGAAGATTCCACGTTCTCCACCCCCGGATCTACTTACTACGGGTACATTTTCGAGGGGCCCACCACTGTGGCTGGAGGTGACAATGAATACCAACTGAAGGCCCGGCAGTATTTCTGTTTTAACGGAAAATTTTCTGTTGCCGGAGGCCGTGGAATTGTAATTGAACGCGTAGGCTTTCGCGGTATGAATTCCCTGGGTGGCCCAGTCGAAGACTGGGGGCGCTTAAAGTACATCGACGGGTGTACGGACTCTCTGCTGGTCCCACCAGTCAAACTGGGAGACCCCTGCCTCAATGCCTTGTTCTTCCCCGAAAACATCGATCAAACCGCCCACACCCACCCGTCTATGCGAGTAGGGATGGTAATAGATGGAGCCGGCCGCTGTGTGACGCCCGATAAAGTATATGACCTGGTGCCCGGAAAGATTTTCATCATTCATCCGGAGGGTACTCATCGCTTCCAGACGCTTGACGGTGGAAAACTTACGGTGGTGGCCTATCATCCAGACTCCGATTTCGGCCCGCAGGACGAAAATCATCCGATGATTAACCGGACGATCGTGGATGGGGTTTCTGCGGCTAAGATTGCGGAGATTCGAACCGTGTAGAGGCAGGCGGATTATTCCAAAAGCACAATCGTCCCTGCACGCGCGACATTTTTCCCATTGATCAATCGAGCGGAAAGCTGAAAAGTGAAGGTGCCAGGACTCTGTTCGTTTCCATCCCACCAGCCGTCACCGGGGACATATTCCCAGACCAGGCCTCCCCACCGGTTAAAAACCTGACAACTGGTGACGGCTTCAAAGGCTTGACTCAGGCCAGGAAGCCACTGGTCATTAACCCCGTCTCCATTGGGGCTAAAGGCTGTTGGCAGGTAAATTCGTGGATCGTCATCCAGTACTCGTAACGACAGGCTGTCGCTAACCACGCAACCACGGTCAGAGGTGGCTAACAGCCTTACAACAACATTTCCGACGGGTTTAAGCTCAAGGGTGGCGCAATCAGCACAGTTTATGGAGTCTGAGGGGGACCATTCGTAGGTGACAAAATTAGTGCCGGTCTCGGAGCTCGTCTCCAGGGTTACCGTTTCTCCCAGGCGTAAATACGTTGGGCCAACAATTGATACTTGTGCGGGAGCAGCCTCGGGTACCGTTATTTGCCGGAAGGCTTCACAACCAGTACTGTCGCGAAGGATAACGCCATAGCTTCCTGCACTTAGTCCGGCTATTTTATCCGTTAGAAATGGTCCGTCGGGAACAATTCGGAGGCTTCCCTGGCCAGCAGGAAGAAGGCTGATGGCCCCGGAAGAATCTCCCGGGCAAGTTGGTGCCTCAGCAAGAAAACTGAGGTTTTGTCGGTCCGTTAGGTCAACTTCAATGTCAACTGTTGACGGCCTGCAGCTAATCGCATCGTTAACGGTTACCTGATACGTACCCGAGGGTAGGGAAGGGGTGTCTCCTGCAGCCGATGGGGCTGACCAGTTGAAAGAATAGGGGAACTCTCCACCACTGACTGATAGTCGAACCTCTGCCGTAGTTAACCCACACTGCCTGATGATGGAATACCTGACTTGCGGTCCATCAGATAAAGCCAGTTCGGTAAAATGGATGGAGTCGCAGGCCATTGGTCCTCCGGGAAAAGTGTCGGTATATACACCTGCTATGCTGACAAACCTGCCGTTTAGCAGCAGGGAGTCTCCTCGGCAAATGGCAGTTCGACTAAAGCTAATGGATTCACACTGATCGCAGGACCGGCTGCAGTCATCGGTAATTATTAGCGTAGACGGCTCTCTGTCCGTCGCTTCGGGGAGCCAGTTGGTTGGCAGGTTATTGACCTCAAGCAAGATTGTCTCCCATCCGTTAGACAAGGTGGTAACGTCTACCGTTAGCGGACGTACTTCCAGGCATTCCGTACTGCTGAGACCGTCATGGGAAAGGCTGAGTATGGCGCCCGTACGCGCATCGCCTCCAGGATCATCGAAGGAAGCTAAGGCAAAAATGCCAGCATCGTCGATGTGCAGTTGCTGGTTAGCGCGCAGGTAGATGTTTGCGTTTCCGTCCAACAGGTAGCTGTAGGTCCAATTGACGGTGCCGTCAGCGTCAAGCTGCATCAGCCAGGGATCCCGCTTTCCAATCAGCGAGAAGCCATAGGTGAAGAGTTGGCCATTGTGTGCGACTAATTCGATGGGGGATTCTCCGTTGTATTCAGGAATATCGTACCTGCGCGTCCAGTCTGCCGAGCCATCTGCAATATTGAATCGGCTTAACAGCATAGAGGTGTTCAAGCCTCCGGTAACTACTCCGATGCTTCCCCAGTGTAAAACGTAGAGCTTGTTGTCTACTATTTCAAGGTCAAAGGCGTAAAGGCGGGCGTTGGCGGTGCCCGGGACCGGGCCGATTTGGGTCCACAACGGAGCTCCTTCCGGAGATATCCGACTGACCATTGCCCTGATGTCACCGGCTCCGCCGGTGGCCGATACGTTGCCGACGGTGTAAATACTCCCGTCTTCGGCTATGGTGGCGTCTAAGAAGGCCTCATCCCCAAGAAAGTCATACCGCTGGCCTTCAGTTGTCGGCTGGCCAGTAACCTGGTTGACGCGATGCATCGTGGCGGAGATGAAAACAGGAGAAGGTTCACCCTGCTTGTTGCCGGTGATCAGGTATTCACCGGTTGCTGTTTCACTGATGCCCGTTGCCTCGGAAGGGTAGTCCGGTTGCATGAAATACTGTAGCTCATCCCGGTTGGGGTTGTACCGAAAGAAATAAGCCTTTTGCAGGTTTTCGTTAAAGGTGGCACCAGCACCGGCGATCATCCCCGCTCGGTCAACGATCAGTTCATTGAGGGTAGAAAGTTCCGTGCTTTGGCTGCTCGTGACGATCACTCGTCGCCAGCGAGGCTTCCCCTCATTATCCACACGAGATAAGAAGATGTCTCCCCCTACGGTTCCACCAAGCAGGACATCTCCGGAAGCTCCGGGGTAGGCCAGGGCACAGGTTGGCCGAAGGTCGCGTCCTCCTTCATCAGACCAGAGCTGGACGAAGGTGTCACCAAAACAGCCTTCGCCCTGAGCGAATAGTTGAATCGGAAGAATAAAGGCCAGAATAAGGGATAGCTTACTTAATGCGGGATACATTGCCGGGCTAAGGTAATGGATAGTTGGTTGAGGCTGATGAATTATGCTTATATAATGTGTACAACAGATTACACAAATGAACAGATTTGGTCTTTTCCTCAAAGAACCATCCTACGCCCCCTTCCACTGCTTCTTTAATCTCTTTCTCAGCACCTGCGACCCCGCCCCACAAAATAGGCACGTAGGTTCTCAAAATAAAAAACGGCTCGTCTTCCGTAAGGAAAACGAGCCGTTTTTGCTGATGGGATTACGAATTACATCGTGATCTTATGCCCACGCTTACGCTCAGCTTCGCGAAGCAGAATCTTCCGCAAGCGGATAGATTCCGGCGTAGCTTCCACGTACTCGTCGCCCTGGATGTATTCCAGTGCTTCTTCAAGCGTGAATTTACGGGGAGGAACAATTCGGGCCTTCTCGTCTGCACCAGAGGAACGCATGTTACTGAGTTTCTTGGTCTTGGTTACGTTGATAACCAGGTCGTTGGCGCGATTATTTTCGCCGATCACCTGTCCTTCGTAGATCTCTTCTCCCGCATCAACGAAGAATCGACCACGGTCCTGTAAGTTGTTGATGGAGAAAGGAATGGCCTTGCCGAGTTCCATTGAAATCAAGGAACCGTTCAGCCGTCCTGGGATATCACCTTTATGCGGCTGAAATTCCTTGAAGCGGTGCGTCATGATGGCCTCACCCTGGGTGGCGGTCAGCATATTAGAACGCATACCGATGATGCCACGGGAAGGGATTTCAAATTCCAGTACAACACGCTCCCCCTTATTGGTCATGCTCAGCATGATGCCTTTTCGTTGGGTAACCATGTTGATGGCAGTACCTGACATTTCCTCGGGCAAATCAATGGTCATTTCCTCCACCGGCTCAGACTTCACACCATCAATCTCCTTGATGATTACTTGTGGCTGACCGATCTGGAGCTCATAACCTTCGCGGCGCATCGTTTCGATGAGTACCGAAAGGTGCATAACGCCACGACCGTAAACGCGGAAAGTATCGGCGCTTTCAGTTTCCTCTACGCGTAGTGCCAGGTTACGTTCAAGCTCGGCCGTAAGGCGATCCTTGATGTGACGGCTGGTCACGTACTTACCTTCCTTACCGAAGAAAGGAGAGTCGTTGATCGTGAAGCTCATCGACAGCGTTGGTTCGTCGATAGCGATGGTGGGCAGTGCCTCGGGGTTCTCAATGTGAGCGATGGTGTCGCCAATGTCGAAACCTTCTGCGCCGAAAACGGCACAAATGTCACCCGTTTGTACTTCTTCTACTTCCGTCCGGCCGAAACCTTCGTAGACGTACAGGTTACGGGCCTTGGCACGGGTCTGCACACCTTCACGGTTGATGAGCGTCAGTTGTTGGTTCTGCTTCAGCGTTCCGCGGTTGAGGCGGCCAATGGCCATCCGGCCGATGTACTTGCTGAACTCGATACTGGTAATCAGCATCTGGGTGTTGCCTTCTTCTGCCTGGTGCTCTGGGACGTGCTCCAGGATAGCGTCGAGCAGAGGAACGATACTGTCCGTTTCGTTCTTCCAGTCGGTACTCATCCAGCCATTCTTGGCCGAGCCATAGATGGTGGGGAAGTCCAATTGCTCTTCGGTAGCATCAAGGCTGAACATCAGGTCGAATACCATTTCGTGCACCTCTTCGGGCGTACAGTTGGGTTTGTCTACCTTATTAACAACTACAAGTGGGTTAAGACCGAGTTTCAGGGCCTTATCCATTACGAAACGTGTCTGCGGCATTGGGCCTTCGAAAGCGTCGACCAGCAGGAGAACGCCATCCGCCATATTAAGGACACGCTCTACCTCACCGCCGAAATCGGCGTGACCAGGGGTGTCAATAATATTGATCTTGGTGCCTTTGTAGTTGATGGACACGTTCTTGGCCAGAATCGTGATACCGCGTTCACGTTCCTGATCGTTGCTGTCCATGATCAATTCGCCGGGCTTCTCATGGTCGCCAAACAGTTGGCCGGCAAGAAGCATTTTGTCTACCAGGGTGGTTTTACCGTGGTCTACGTGGGCGATGATCGCAATGTTACGAATAGACTTCATTTCGTTATTTTAGGGGTAGCTTGCGCTAAGAGGGCGCAAAGGTACGAGAATTTGACGAGGAAGTGTTAGGAAAGTTACTATTGGTTGGTTAAATGTTGGGAGGGGCAGGGAAAAGCGATGAAGCAGCAGGGCGTGTGATTCTTCAGGCGGGGACGCAGGATGCAGGGGAGGGTTTGAAAAAGCAGGGCCATACCGCTCTTTTACTCCTTGATTGTGATCCCTGATTCTGTTCTTGAGTTGAGCGATTGTGTCGCGATTACAAACTTATTGATCCCGTCAAAAGCATTCAGTCCCGTCAGGAAATAGCAGGTTTTAACGAATTAAGAAATACGTGCCTGAAAAAATGTGTTTGTATTTTGAATTTAAACACAAATAATTGCACTGACGTTTGCCCACCCCTTCAAGCCCTTCGTATATTCGCCCCCAGAAAACAGCCCGTATGCCCGATCCCGTACCTTTTCAACCGCCGCCGCATTATCTTGACGAACTCAATCCAATTCAGCGGCAGGCTGCTGAGAAGACGGAAGGTCCCGTTCTGGTTATTGCCGGACCTGGATCAGGGAAGACCAGGGTACTCACCTACCGTATTGCGCACCTGATTGAAAAGGGGGCGGCACCCTGGGAAGTATTGGCACTCACCTTTACGAACAAGTCGGCACGTGAGATGAAGGAGCGGATTGCTAAAGTAGTAGGCGCCAAGGCTTCTGATATCTGGGCGGGAACTTTTCACTCGCTTTTTGCGAGGATCCTACGCGTGGAGGCAAAGCACATCGGTTACCCCACCAACTTTACCATCTACGATACCGACGACACCAAAAGCCTCATCGGTCAGATCATCCGGGAGATGAACCTGGACAAGACCGTATACCAGGCGAACGCCATCAAAAATCGGATATCCAGCGCAAAGAGTAGTCTTACGACCCCAAAACTCTACGCTCAAAACGCAGAGTTGCTGACCCAGGACAAGGCCGCAAAAATGCCCCTTGTTCATAAAATTTATGCCACCTACGTTGCCCGCTGTAAGAAGGCGGGTGCGATGGATTTCGACGATCTGCTGTTTCGTCTTTTTGAACTCTTCCAGAACCATCCAGATGTGGTCAAGAAATACCGAAGGAAGTTCAAGTACGTCATGGTAGACGAGTTTCAGGATACGAATACCCTCCAGTACGCAATCGTTAAAAAACTGGTACAATACCCTGATAGCCCGCGAAACATTTGCGTAGTGGGGGATGATGCCCAGTCGATTTATGCTTTCCGTGGCGCCACCATTCAGAACATCCTGGATTTTGAGCGGGACTTTGCCGACCACGGTATCCAGACCTTTAAACTGGAGCAAAACTACCGTAGCACAGAACACATAGTGCAGGCGGCCAATGCGGTCATCAGTCATAATCGCCGGCAGATTCAGAAGAAAATATGGAGTCATAAAGGAGAAGGACAGAAAATTCGCATCCTCCGAGAAATGGACGACACCAGTGAAGGACGCCGGGTAGCAGATACCATCCTTGAACAAAAAAGCAGGTTCCACCTGCGCCACGAGGAAATTGCGATTCTTTACCGCACCAACGCCCAGTCGCGCATCTTTGAAGAATACCTTCGTCGTTTCAACCTTCCGTATCGGGTATATGGCGGACTTAGTTTTTACCAACGTAAGGAAGTGAAAGACCTGATTGCTTACCTGAGAATGGTGGTGAATCCGTCCGATGAGGAAGCTTTTCGCCGCAGCATCAATAATCCCAAACGGGGAATTGGCGGGACGAGTGTTGAGAAAGTAGTTTCCCTGGCTACTCAACAAGGAATTACCAACTTCGAAGCGTTAAAGCATGTGGCACTGCCCAAGCGGACCCGCCATTCTGCGGACGGCTACATCGACGTCATCAAAAAAGCCAGTGCCAAGGTCGATACGGCTAATGCTTATGAATTGGCGGAGACCATTGCCCGTAAATCTGGTTTGCTGGACATGATGCGGAACGATACCTCCATCGAAGGTATGGGCAGGCTGGAGAACTTTCAGGCCTTGCTTGACGGGATTAAATCCTTTGTGGAAGAAGACACGTTGATCGATACCGATACGCTGCCAGATAAAACCCTGGCTACCTACCTGCAAAACATTGCGCTATTAACGGACTTCGACAGCAACGAAGAAAAGAATAATACGGACGTCGTTACCCTCATGAGCGTCCACGCTGCTAAGGGACTGGAATTTAAGTCCGTTTTCGTCGTAGGCCTCGAGGAAAAGCTTTTTCCAAGCTGGATGAGCATGGATTCGGTGGAAGGTATGGACGAGGAGCGCCGTTTGTTCTACGTTGCCATTACCCGCGCTGAGCAGTTCCTGACCCTTAGTTATACCAATACACGGTATCGTTACGGGAAGATGGTGATGAATGAGCCCAGCCGTTTCCTGACGGAGGTACCATCGGAGTCCGTAGAGAGCACTACTTATAGTCGACGTTCAGAAGCATCGGAATATGATCCGTTGGAGCGCCAGCGGGCCAAGGTTACGGGCATTAGGCCCGTTCGGCAGCGGGGAACGGCCAAGTTTTCTAAGCCTAAGGTAGACCCCTCCACCTTTAAAGCAAGTTTGCCCGGTGAGATCGAAGTGGGGCAAAATGTTATGCACCTCAAATTCGGAGAGGGTAGAGTCACTAAAATAGACGGAGGTGCGGGCAACCGGATTGCGACCATTCACTTTAGTGACCTGGCACAACCGGAAAAACGGATCATGCTGCGGTTTGCGAAGCTGCAGATTTTAGATTAAAGCCGATTAAACGCTGTAGTCCGCACGTGTCAAACATACACAGTTTATTTTTTCTCTGCCGCCATGTCTCTAATAAGCGCCACCTCTTCTGCCTGGTATGGTGTACCATCTTTCCTGAAAACATCATGATGCCATAAATGTGGCTCTTCCACGAAGGTGGAGTCCCAGCTGGCCCAGGGATAGATAGTGTTTGTCTTTCCGGCCACTAGTCCCCAGTTATAGGCGCCAACCCTGTGTTCCGAGATTAGGGGGAGGATTGCCTGGAAGGTGGATCCGTGGGTACGGGCGATGTATTCCGTACAGACCAATGGTCGGTCGTAAGTCTGTAAACGGGCGATCGTTTTGGCATGATGCTCGGCATCTCGATAGCTGTGATAAGAGATGAGGTCGCTGTGCGTCAATTGAAATTCATTGAACTTACCTAGCGGAACATCATCGTCAATTTTGTTGAATAAGTCTCCCCACCAAACACCGGCAGTCAATGGCTGCGACGGGTTGATTTCCCTAGCCCAGACAAAACTCTTTACTAGTAAGACGTAGGCAAAATCTGCCTTGTTTTTAGGCTCGTTAGGGAACTTGCCGAAATTATCGTTATCGGGTTCATTGTATAAATCCCACATATAAATACGGTCATCATCCCTGAAGTGTCGAAGAATGCCCTGTACGTAGTTTTTCCCTTTGTTGAAATAGCGGTCCCCATTCATCAACTGACGGCTTTGTGGGCTCTGCACCCAGCCACTATTGTGTATGCGGGGCAGGGGAGATGGTTGAGGCCCTAGTTCTGCGACGGGATTCCAGACAGCATCAAAAAGGACGAAAGTTGTCGACATCCTGTGTTTTTCTGCAATGTCGAGGTACTGCCCGATCCGTTGTAGGAAGCCAGCGCTGTCTTGTTCCCAGACCAGGTTGTGGAGATAAACCCGCATGGAATTCATCCCAATCTCCGCTGCCCATCCCAACTCTTCATCGATTTGTTCGGGGTTAAAAGTTTTTGCTTGCCACATCTCAAGCTGATTGATGGCGTCACGATTAATGTAGTTGGCACCAATTGGTTGAGGGCGGGCGGCGGCGTACGCATTTGCTTTTTCGGCCGGCCAGCGATTTTCATTGCCTAGGGCTTCAGAAACATCTGGCGCGGCCGCAGGATCAGGGGTGGGTTCGGAAGAGCAGGCAAAAAGCAGCAGACTCAGCAGTAGGCAACAGGTAGTTTTCATAGTGCTCAAGATATGTAGTGGCCCCGGCAACTCCAGATGAATTTATCGATTGCCCCGGGGAGTTGCCACAATTCTCCATAAAACCTCTGGCCAATGGGTAACTTTTTAGTCCTGAAAACTATAAATGGTTGGAGGTCCATCGGACAACATTGCTCCTAACAACCCTTCCCCGCACCCGCGTTCGCGCCATCTAACCTGACACGTAATTTAGGGTGCTTGAAGGTACCTATTTAGCTAAAAATTGACCGCTGTTGACATCCATCCCAGAAAAATTACGACCTTACTCCACCTTTTACGAACTTTGTTGTTCTACGAATAACCAATCACCAAGAAATGCTTCGAAACACGATCCTTTTTGCCGCGCTGATGCTACTGATGATCAGCTGCACAACTGAAGGCACTACTTCTACCACTCCAGATACGCCGGAAGTGGATGTTCCCGCACCTAATCCTATTGTCTCTGATACTTCAGAAGGAGTCGACATGTCCGACAAGAGCTATGTACTCAACGTCGTAGATGCCACCATCAAAAGCCCCCGCAAGGAACTCGTCGGGAAAGCAGGTGATGTCCCGCTTGTCATCAACTACGGAAGCCCCGCCGTTAACGAACGGACCATTTATGGCGATCTCGTTCCTTACAACAAAGTTTGGCGCACCGGGGCCAATGAAGCCACACGTATTACCTTCAGCGAGGACGTAATGGTGGGCGAGGCCAACAAAAAATTGGCTGCTGGAACTTATTCCCTCTTTACACTTCCTTCCAGCAAAGAGGAATGGACCGTCATCTTCAATAAAGTTGCCGATCAGTGGGGAGCTTACGATTATGAAGAAAGTCAGGATGTTGTCCGCATTAAGGGGATGTCTAAGCCAGCGCCTCAGAAAGCAGAACGGATGGACTTTGCTCTCGACGGTAATTCTGTACAACTAATGTGGGATGACCTCGTTGTGGCTTTCCCCGTTGCCAGTCCTACTAGGTAATTTACTGGTTCTGTTAGTCTATTGGTTCTATTGGTCCATTGGTCGTAGCCGACTAAAAGATCAATAGAACCAATAGACTAATTACCTCCCCCCGTAGGTCGGCCAATAATATCAGAATTGGTCACTTGCTTAGGCTCCGGTTTCGGGGCCTTTTCGTATTTATGGCTAAAGACTTTGGATACTTCATGCCAGCGCCCATCCTTTCCCAATTCAAGTGCGTGGTAGCTGCCGTCCGGCATATTTACCGGCCCTTCATCATTTGGGCCATCAGCGATGATCAGGTTTTCATAAATGATTCGCTGACTTTCTTCTTCAAATCGCATGGCCACACTGGCTTCTGCGCTGTATCGTAAGATAATCCGGGCCCGATCCTCCAGCAGGTGTCCTTCGGGTGTGTAGGTGACCAGGACGGGCAAGCCAAATGACGGAACTCCCTGATTGTTAAAGTAAAAAACGTCCAGGACCTTCTGTCGACTGTAGGTGCCAAACCGGTCGTACCCAAATAGGAAGTAGTATTGCTTTCCATCATAAGTACCACCGGGCAAAATATTATAGGCTACGTAGCCTAGCCAATTTTCGTTGGTGGTAAAAGCCATTTCCGGATTCTGCCGGATTTTATCTCCCCGATCAATAAGCGGAACCAACTTCAGTTTTTCCGAATTGTATTGAATGGCGCCAAAATGTTGGTAATTGTCACGATCAACGTGCAACTCCCAGGTGAAAAAGCGGAAACTGTTGTCGGGAGCCGCAAGCACCTTTATGCCTTTCAATGCAGCAAAATCATAGTTGAAACTGTTGGGCGTTTTCAATGCCGTAACTAGTTCTCTGATTAAGGATTTACAAGCGACGAACCGAGCTTCTTCATTGCTGTCCGTATGCATTGTGTAAGACAGCTTTAGAAGATCGGCTTCCGCTGCGGTGAGGCTGGCAAGATCACTCTTAGAAAGTGGGCCAGCTTGTTGTGCGTAGAGGGAAGCACCACAAACAAGGCTGAGGAGTAGGAAAAAAACTGATTTCATGGGATGTGTTGGTTACAAAGACGGGGGATGATAACGCTAAACATGCTTTAATACGTTTAATGGCAGCAAAAAGTATTTATAAGACGGCTACATTTGCAGTATGGTAACAACTGATTTTACAAATCGTACGGTGCTGGTCACCGGAAGCAGCAAAGGCGTAGGGGCCGCAACCTCCAGAATAATGGCTAAGGCAGGTGCCAGGGTCTGTGTTCATTATAAGGGCGATGTCGCAGGTGCAAAGTCCGTTTTAGCTTCGCTTCCGGGAGCTGGGCACACCATGTTTCAAGCTGACCTGTCGGACCCCAAGGCCGCAAAAAGATTAGTGGAAGGTGCCGCAGTGAAGCTCGGGCGTCTTGATATCCTCGTTAATAATGCGGGTATTTTTCAGCCGCACCCCGTTGATGGCAGTATCGCATTTGACGAATGGTTAACATCTTTTCAGACCACCCTGCAGACCAACCTCGTAGGCCCCGCAGCGGCGGCCTTTGCCGCCATCCAGATCATGCGCAAGCAGGGTGGGGGTGTTATCGTAAATGTTGGCAGCCGTGGTGCTTTTCGCGGCGAAGCTGGTCAGGTCGGTTATGGGGCCGCTAAAGCAGGACTGCATTCGCTGTCTCAATCTCTGGCACAAGCGGTAGGCAAAGACAACATCACCGTTCATGCCGTTGCACCAGGCTTCATCGAAACGGCGATGGCACGTCCGCACCTCCAGGGAGCAGCCGGCGATGCGGTAAAAGCGCAAAGCCCCCTCAATCGAGTAGCTACAGTAGAGGAAGTGGCGCGCACCATTCTCTTCCTCGCCAGTCCGGAAGCCCGCTTTACCACTGGTGGTATTGTGGACATTAACGGTGCCAGCTACCTGCGGTAGTCAATTTTCAAATAATGACAGAATACCATAATTACTTCCCCTCCGGCATCTGGGATGGTTTTTACCTCTATCAGTCTGGTCCGGACAGCAACCGGCACGAAATGTACTTCTACCTTGACTTCAACGACGGCATCGTCACCGGGTCCGGAAGTGATGACGTCGGCGGATTTACCTGGAATGGCAACTACAACACCGAGACCTTTGTTGTAAAGATGACCAAGCACTACCAGATGCATACCGTACACTACGACGGGCGTGCAGACGAGAGTGGCATCTTCGGCCGTTGGGACATTAAAGGCGATCTTAGCGGTGGTTTTCACATCTGGCCCCGTAAAGGAAAAGAAGAAGAGGAAGCCGTGGAGGAAGTTATTGAGGCGACCATCACCATATAATATTTTCCATTAATCTGAATGACTAATGCCTGATTACAATAACCTGCTACTCGATGAAAACGCCCTGCCGGGGGAGTTTGCCGTGTACCAACGTTTCAATCGGGAGGAAGATATGCTCGCGGTTGTAGGCGTGCTCAAGGACAATAATATTCAGGTACGGCATGCCACCGAAGGACTGGGGGAATGGCGAGAAGCCACCATCATTGGATCTCCGCTACAGCCTAAGTTCTGGATCGAAATCCCCGCAAACCAGTTTGAGAAGGCCAATTTCATGCTGCAGGAAGCAGCTGACGAAGCCCTGAGTGAAGAAGATCTTCATTCCCATCCCTTTGCGGACTATTCGAGAGAAGACCTGGAAGAGGTATTACTCGAAGAAACAGATTGGAGTGCCGAAGCCATCGTTGTTGCCCGCCGGCTATTGCTTAGTCGTGGGCATGATGTAGACCTGGCAAAGATCAGACAAGCAGCGCGGGAGAAAATGGCCGCTGATTACGTACCAAAATCCGGGAATAAACTGGTCCTGATTCTCTTTTCTTTGTTTGGGGCCTTTTCCGGACTTTCGATCTGGTTCACCAGTGTTCTGGTAGCGTTGGGCGTACTGCTTTACTACGTTATCGGTAGCCGGAGAGATCCGAAAGGAAATAAACACCCAGCCTACGATATAGCTACTAGGAAGCTTGGTTGGGTTGGCCTTGGCCTAATGGTGATTTGTAGCGTCCTTGGCTTAGTCAACTTTTTTTACCTCCACTGGGTGAAGTTTCCAGAAATCGATCCTTGGTATTGGATTTGGCTGTAACGGCAATAGGTCCGATAGACTGCTGTTTCCTTGTTAGGCGGCTTTAGCAGCAGAGCGACGGTAGCGCGGTGACAATGTAGCCAGACCACCATTTTTCGACTTCATGATCCACCGCAGTGGGTTCCACTTCCACGTTGACTTAAAGGCCAGGATGTTGCAGAAGCCAGCAATGGCATCCCGCTTTTCTGCCCGGAAGATGAAGGTCGATTTTCGGTCGATCCGGTCTCGACTTACGAGCTCCGCCCGCTGGCTGGTAGCATAGAGTCTGGCTAAACCTTTAGAGCAAGTGCCGAACACAATGGTACGCTTAGAGTAACGCGTCAGTGCGTAGATCATCGATATCCAAATGAACCGATTAAGCGTCACCTCGCGGCGAACGGCGGCACTGATCCAGAAGCAAGTAATTTCGGTACGTTCGCCAACATCACCAGCCATGCCATCAATGTTGACTTGGTCGGCTGGTGAGGCGAAAACTTTGACGGTGCGTAAGGCTTCACCTTCGCCGAGGATAAATCCACCGACCAGAACCCGGTCGCGGACGATGCCGAATACTCGGTTGGCAGGATCGTGCAAATAGTCTTGTGGAATGGGGAGGCCGGAAGATTGCTCGTAAAGTTCAGCGTAATCGTTACGGCTTTGGGTAGAACGGAGAATATTGAAAGAAGGAAGGGGAAACATGATGTGTATGGGTTGGAACTGAAAGAAAATCCCTTGCGGGAATGATCAGGGCAAAGTTCCTGCTCCATTTGAGTCAAAGCATCCACATCTTCGTGTAGGCGGTTTAGGGGAGGAGAACAATGCCCTGTTCCCTCATGAGTAACATGAATGCCAAAATGTTACCCCAGTCTTTTAATTTTTATCAAAAAAACTACTTCAAGACCTCCAAGGCCTTGGCTGATCAACTATTCTTTAGCGATTTGCAACTCGAATCCGCTGAAGCGTATCCTCCCGTCTGGCAAGACGGTTACCCCGTCCCCCGCTTGTCTCCCCATGCCACCGGTAACGGCTAAGTTGTCAGAGATTACGGTAAGGCAGAGTGGGAGCTTCATACCAGGTGTTTCTATGAGGAGGACTGGCCATCCGTTCCGATCTTGCAACTCAAAAGTTGCGGCTGCATAATTGAATCTTTTGTTATTGGCTGGTATCGGGTTGGTCAAAGTATAACGGCCAAGGCGTCTTCGCCATGCCTCTCCCATTTCAGTCCTTACTATTCTTTCAGCCAGGTATTCGGGCGTGTTTCTGGCGACGTCAACCTGGCGCAAGAAAATGCGCCCTTCTTTTTTGATGAATTCGAAAACAACGTCTTTAACCCTGATCGGGATAAAACCCAGTAATTTGAACTTTACGTCAAATACCATGCTGTTAGCCCTCTTGTTTAGTACAACTTTGTTCCCTTGTATCTTGAACTTAATGCTATTCGGGTCCGTCACCTTAAGGCCGGCCGGACCAATGTTGTAGCTACCTAATATCTCCTGAGGGGTAGGGGAGGTGATCTCAGTATCGGGAAGGGAATAATCAAAAGTGGTGCTTATCCCCTTCTTGTGTTTCAAATACAGGTCGATCAGAGCCTTGGTGTCACAAGCGAGAAATCCCCGTTTAGTGTTCGTCATTATGACCACTCCCACCTCAAGTTCAGGCAAATAACCGAACGCCCCCTGGAAAGCGATTTCATTGCCTGAGTGCTTGTAAAAGTGAATAGGCTGGGTGCCTTCTGGTCCAATCGCTTCACCTTGTCGAACGTCAAGACCGAATCCGTACCCGTAGGCGATTGGCAGGAAACTCTCCGTTAAATAGTTCGTTTGCATCATTTTCCTGCTTGCAGCAGAAAGCACACGTTCACCATTCTTGTGATGATCGAGAAACATTTTCAGCAACTCAGCCATGTCTAATACCGAAGCAATTACGGCCGATGCCGCCGGCAATGGGGGATGATCAAGGATGATCTCTTTTTTATCCACGTATCCTTTGGACAGCTTTCCAATACCATGTGTTTCTGGCAACCCGGCGGTGCTCATTCCCAGTGGTTTGAACACGTGATCATCCAGGTAACTGCCGTAGGATTGGTTGCTTACTCGCTCTATCAGCTGACCAAGCAGGCCGTAACCAACATTTGAATATGATTGTGTAAAGTTCGCCGGAGCAGATAACCGTTGGCCGTCCAATTCCTTCATCAGCCAATCCTCAGATGGTAATTCAGCGGGGATCATCCCATTCAGGATGTCACCGGGAAGACCCGATAAGTGCGTGAGAATGTCCTTAATCCGGGGAGACTCTTTTCGCCCATTAGCATCGTACAGGTTTAGTTCTGGCAAGTATTGGCTTATCGGAGCATTGAGGTCGATTTTACCAGCTTCTACCAGTTGCAATACAGCTATGGCGGTCATCGATTTCGTCATCGAGGCAGTCCTATACAAGGTAGTAGGCCTTGCCTTAACACCTGCTTCGCGGTCTTCAAATCCAAACCCACCGACATACGTTATCCGGTTGCCTTCCACAAAGGCGATACTTCCACCAACGGCTTTCACTGAGTTGAATAATTCACTGATTTCCTTGTCGATAAATTCTTTTAGTTCGGGGGATTCGGCCTTTGAAACGACCTGAGCATTCAACCCTGCGGACCATAACGCTAAGAGTAGGAGTATCCACTGGAGCTTCCTAGTTGCTAATTGATTTGGGCGCGGCCGCAGGTGCAGGGAGGTGTTGGAGGGCAAGGCACTGCTGCTGGCCGTCCCCTTGCTCTTTAAACCCTTGGCTTGCATCCTGCGGCCGCGCCCAAAATCGAATAACCGAATGAGAGGAAGCATTGACCTGTTCAGATGTCTTTTTAGAAGGATAAGCGGCATGTTGGTTCAGTTATGTGTTGGTGAAACGCATCGTAATCAATGCTGAGGCATGGCAAAATTATCACCTCTAATCAGCTAAAATCCGTCTATGTGATGTCCTTTCAGCTTTGTGTGACCAACGTGGATCGTCACAATTATTTCAACACCTTAACTGCTTTCACTACCTTGGGTATCATGTTTCGATTACTTAATAGGCGATGGTTCTACCACACGCTTTGTTGGCTGTTGGCGTTTGCCACATTGTTATTTCTCGAGAATGGCAGATTCCCCGAGTCAGACATTTTTCAAGCCTCTATTGAGGTGTTTATTTCCCTTTCTGTTCCAGCACTAATTATTTATTTACATTTCTGGTCGAAAGAAAAATGGTTTGCAAAAAGAGCTTATCAAGCCTATATCATCAGCATTGTTTTGATCTTCGCTATGGGGATGCTGCTCTTGCAATTGGATACTCTAGATGCTAATTCGCCCTGGCAAGATGCAGTAAACCTATTTTTTTTTCTGATAACGGGTACTGGGATCCAATACTTCAAACGAGGCCTCGTCAACCAATACCAAATGCAGGAGCTCAGGGCTGTTGCCATGGAAGCAGAGCTCAATTCTCTCAAGGCCCAACTCAACCCTCATTTTCTGTTCAACACCCTGAATAATATACACGGCGTTAACCTCCAACATCCGGAAAAAGGCTCGGAAATGTTGCTTGAGCTCTCGGCAGTAATGCGGTATCACCTGTATTTTTCCAGGCAGAAAATAATTAGCCTCGAAGATGAAGTAGAATTACTGAATGCTTACATCGAATTAGAGCGTCTTCGTCTTGGTAATAATTGCGAATTAGAAGTGGACATTGATGACTTTGATCCAGCGCTTAAAGTTGCTCCTTTATTATTGCTTCCTTTGGTCGAAAATGCCTTTAAACACGGTACGCATTCCACAAAGAAATGTCGGGTAGAAGTTCAGTTGGTTACCAGGGGTAATCTAATTCAACTCCAGCTTACCAATAGCAAAATTGAAAAGGCTAAGGTGTCAAAAACCGGTGTTGGCTTACTTAACATCCGCCGTAGGTTAGAGCTGATTTATCCAAAATCACACAAACTTGAGATTCAGCAAACAGCCAAAGAATATTCAGTTGGTCTAAGTATTTCGATATGAGCAAGCTAAGCGTAGTAATCGTCGACGATGAGCCCTTTGCGCATCGGGTACTGGAAGATTATTGTCAGAAAATAGGTGACCTGAAAGTTATCCATAATTGTTACGATGGTCTCTCCGCCCTGAGTTTCCTACAGCAAACAAGTACAGATCTGTTACTTCTCGATATTCATATGCCTGATTTTGATGGCTTGGAATTGTTGGACCACCTGAGGACATTAGCCCCTAAAACCATCCTTACAACGGCTTATTCGAAATATGCCATGGATAGTTTTGACTACGATCAGGTCGTTGATTTCTTGCACAAGCCCGTAAAACTCACTCGTTTTGTAAAAGCTGTGAACCGGGTGAGGAAAATACGCTTGTTGGAAGCCGCGGCTAATCCTTCTGCCAACCAATCCCATGAAAACGAGTTCTTGCTGATCCCTGCAGATGGACGAACAGAACGCATCCGGTTAGCAGATATATGGTACGTACGTGCATGGGGAAATTATCTGAGGATAAACCTTCGAGATGGACAAATGATTATTTCTCGTAAAACCCTTAAAGCCTTGGAAGAAGAACTTTCTGATGGCCGATTCGCCAGAATTCACAAGTCATTTTTAATAAACATAGGTTTTTTTACCGCAATAGAAGGTAACGAGATAATAAGTGATCGGCTGAGGTTACCAATAGGAAACATATATCGCGTATCGTTGAGACGAGCACTTCAGGAATGATTTTGGCATAAATGCCCGCAACTAATAAAGACTTCCGTAAGTTTCCTGCACGTTTGGAAGATTACTCTTTATTAAGCGTGTAAAATACTCAATATGTGGTTTAGGAGATTGGTGGGGTTTCATGAAAACAATCCGGAGCAAGTAAGGGAGAACCTGATCCTTGAAGGAGAATTCATTACCTCAAGGGTGAATGGAAAGAAAATGAAGTGTGGGACGTTGATGATCCCCAGTTTACAGGAATTAAGAGACGAAGCGCAAGACTTGACCAGCTACGGAGGTCAGATCAGTATCGACGAAAAGGTAGGCGACATTCAACGAATACACCTTAATAATCCTGGGGCGACCTTCCAGGCAGCTTCTCAGTTTAACTTACTGGAGATGGCCAGCCCGGAGTATACGCCGGAACAGGGCGTTGATATTTACGACAACGATCATACTCAGGGGCCGGCATGTGCCATTGCCTGCGGAGCAGGCACCATTTACCGAAACTATTTTGTTGCACTTGAGGGCCAAACGGGCCAGACTCGATCCCGACAGGTGGATTGCCTGGCAGAAATTGGAAGTTATTTTAACAATGACCAATTGAGCCACTGGAAAATGGAAAACGGCTATGCCTTTGCTACGGAAAAGGGACTCCAGTACATTTCGACAATCATAAAACAGTTGAATGAGCAAGAATACGAGGAACTGGAGGGTAAACTACGGGTAGGCGTACAAGCAAATACGGAAATGACCATCGATCCGGATGGCGGCTTGGTGACACAGGTTTACTGTTCTGCACTGCCCATCAGGTATACAGATGTTGCCACCGATAAATGGGAAGCTTTTGCCAGACTCGTTCTGGAAGCGACCTACGAGGCCACCTTCCATGCAGCCCTGAATAATTATGCTGCTACGGGAAATAACAAGCTCTTCCTGACGCTGGTCGGAGGTGGCGTATTCGGTAATCCCATGACCTGGATTTTAGCAGCCATCGAAAAAAGTATACTGAAGTTTAAACATACCCCCCTGGAGGTTAGCATCGTAAGCTATGGCAGTTCAAAGCCGTCCGTTAGAAGGTTTCTCAGCGAATTACACGGCAGGATTTAGCCTGGCCTCACCACCGTGGGCAACGAATACAGGAAGCCTTGCCAAAGAAATTGAAGAACGACAGTTCAATGGCCCCCACACCGTTGGTGGCGGAACGAAGACGGGAAACATTCATGTCGTAGTTGGCAGAGAACCGGTAGCCGGGTCCGTTCCATTGCCCGACAAGAATCACTGCATCGGCTCCTAATCCGTCAGCACCGATGTTCATTCTGTAGGCAGCTCCGAGAGAAAGATACCTACCGTCTCCGGTCTTGGTCCGTTCCAGGTTAAGCAGGACCCGGCCCAAAAATTGGTTGTGTGGTCCCTGGATGCTCGCCAGGCCCAGCACGCTTAAGGTGGTATTGCCCAGTGCCGGGGTAGGGAGGTTGTTCCCTCCGGCATGAATCGTCCACCTGGTGGGAAGGTTGACACTCGTCTGGTTGTCCGTAGCGGGGTTGTCAATAAACCTTAGCTCTGGCTGGCCAAGGTGCTTCGCTGAAATGCCTGCATTAAACCCGTAGCCCGACTTCGACTTTGAAAACTGGGTAAAAAATATGCCGATGCCATAGTCGAAAAGCAGTAGGTTCTGAAAGCCAAGGGCCTCATCCGGAAGGCCGGGATCATCAAACTGATCGTCGAAAGTCAGGTTGCCTTGCTCCAGGTTAAACTGTAAATAACCGGCTTCCACGCCCGCACTGAGCAACCGGGTTTGAAAACGGGAGGAGAAATCCTTGGTGTAAGCAAAGCTCCCAAACAGGTTGATCCTTCGCAGGCTGGGGTCTCCCTGCCAGTCGGCCTGTATATTCGCTCCAAAAGCGAAGTAATCTCCGTCGTCATTGCCGCAAAACCGTTGCTCAATGCCCGTTGTCATCGTTCGGTAGGCTCCGGTCCCTAAAAAACTACGCCATTGCTCCCTGGCCCTGATTTGCAGACGGGTGGTGGCGTCTCCCGGGATGAAGCCCGTTAGTGCGGGGTTGTGGTAGAAGCTGGCTTCATCGAAATTCGTGAACAGCCCATCCTGTGCTTGCAGCAAACCAGCCAAAAGGAATAGACAAAAAAGTAGTTTGTGGGATAACATAAACGTTGGTTTCTTACTTGTTGAAAACTTACTTTGCACCTGCGGCCGCGCCCTTATTTAGTCAGGTAGTCAAATAGTCGGGTAGTCAAATAGTGCCACCGCAGGCGGATACTCGTTGCGTCCGCACCATTACTAATGGAAGACCCGGACACTGCCACTTAATGCTTTGGTCTCACCGTCTACGTAGCGGACCTTGGCCTGGTAGACGTAGTAGCCGGGGATGACTTTGGTGCCATTGAAACGACCGTCCCAGCCAAAGGCGAGGTCATTAGGCGGGAAATCTTCCACGGAAAACAACAGCTGGCCCCCACGGTCCCGCACCTGGAAAAACTCGATGGTTTCGATGCTTTTTTCAAAGTTGCTGCGTATTCTGAAAATGTCATTTCGCCCGTCCGCATTTGGCGTAAAGGTGTTCGGTATGTAAACTTCCCGGCCAAGATTTACGCTGATGTAAACCTCATCACTGGCCGGGCAACCGCGGTCTCCCTCCATGGAAAGCAAGTAGGTAGTATTCGAGAAAGGGCGAGCGATCGGAGACTGACAATCAGTGCAATCTAATCCCGCAGCAGGCGTCCAACGGAAGGTGGGCGCGTCGGCGTTGAACAGGATCGTATTCAAGGTCACTTCTTCTCCTAACTCGAGGAAAATGGTGTCCTCCACGATGTCCACTGAAACGGGATCGGGCTCAATGATCTGTCGTTCAAAATCCAGCACACAGCCAGCTGAATCAATGAGCTCAACACTATAAAAGCCCGGCCCTAATCCGTCGAATCTGGAGATGCCTAATCCGCTTTCCTGATAATTCGTACCCGTGATATTTATTTGATAGGGTGGGACTCCACCAGCTATGGAACGGAAACGGATTGCGCCGTCCATGTCACCAAAACAACTTATCTGCTGCACCGAATCAATGCTTAGGATCGGTGGATTTTCTGGTACAGTTACCGGAACGTCAAACCGACAGCCGTTCACGTCCGTCACCGTAATTACGTAAGCTCCGGCAAATAATTCGGTAGCGTTCTGATCGCTGCTGCCTCCATTCCATGATACGGTGTAAGGACGAACGCCGCCGTCAATATCTAAAGTCACCGCACCATCGGCACCATTCGCACACGTTACCCGGCTCACCGTTGGGCTGGCCGTTAACGGGGCAGTTTCGGTAAAGGTGGCCTCCGTCTCAAATCTGCAGCCTTCCCGATCGGTGATGCTCACGGAGTAGGTCCCTGCCGTCAGCTGGTCAACAATTGGCGTATTCCTACCGTGAGACCAATCATAATCATACGGCGGTGTCCCCGAAGTAACGACCAATGAAAGCAAACCGCTGCTGTCACCATTACAGATGACTTCTTCCCGCCGGTCGAACGCCGCAATGACGGGCGGATGGATCGTTACCGGAATGGAGACACTGTCCGAACAACGGGTATTGCCCGATACGGTGAGGACAACTTCATAGGTACCCGGTGCCGTAAACTCGTGCGAGGGGTTTTGGTCAAAGGAGGCCGTACCGTCCCCAAAATTCCAGAAGTGCTCTTCCACATCACCAGTGGCCTGGCTGCTGAAGTTGACAAATTCGCCAAAACAGACGTCCTGAACGTCGACGGCTACATCGGCAATCGGTGCTTCCCGAATAATGATCTCCTGGGTCGTTTCTGCAAAGCAGATGCCCCCCTGCGTTGCGCGTAAGGTGACGTTGTAAGGCCCGGAGGCCGGATAGCGATGAACGGGATTGGTGGCCGTAGAGGTAGTGCCGTCTCCAAAATCCCAGAGAAATCCATTGGCCCTGGTGGTTTCATTAGTAAAGCGGACTGAATCTGAATCACAAGCTGTTCTGACGGCAAAACTGAAGGCTGCGCGGGGAACTGGTCGGATAAACACTCGTTGTGAAGTACTGTCCTGACAGCCGTTTAGGTCCGTAACGGTTTGGGTGGCCAGGAAGGTACCCGACTGGGTGTAGGTATTCTCTCCCGTACAACTAACGCCAAAATTACCGTCTCCAAAATCATAAGTACAAGCCAGTCCGCCC
>JBGCFZ010000037.1:0-5686 GCA_045110355.1 Lewinella sp.
CGGCGTTAAGTTTGAAATTGAACCCTACGTTCGTTTCGAAGGCTTACCCGGAGAGCAAAATACTATGTTCTTCTACGATCCGGCGGGGAACGCCCTCGAGTTTAAAGCATTTCGAGATATTTCGCGGTTGTTTGCTAAACAATTGAATGGGTAGTCTTACTACGGCCGCACTTCTCCTTTAACCGTTTTACCGTGTTTAATAACCATATCTACGTCAGACAGCAAAGCGATGTGGCGCAGCACATCACCCTTCACTGCTATGATGTCAGCATATTTACCTGCTGACACCGTTCCATAGTCTTCATCGACACCCATCATTTTAGCAGGCCAGTAAGTGGCAGCCTTGATGGTATACATGCTGGGGATGTCGAATTCGTTGGTCCATACGTCCAGCTCATTCCAGGTACTTTGGCAGTGAAACTTCATCGGGATTCCGGAATCGGTACCGATCATTAGTACCACTCCCGCATCCATCAGTTGCTTCACTTTGCGCTCCAGGGTTGGCCGGCGGATGGGCGTAAGTTGGAAGTACGGCAGCTGACCGGGGCGATGGATACTGGCGCGGATGTCTTCGATAATTTCGGGTGTCAGGCCCTCGTGCCAGCAGTCGTTGTCGAGGGCTTCTGGGTTATCACGGGTGTATTCGTAATTGTAGAGACCTTCGACGGTGGGCGTCCAGAATAGTGGTCCGAGGTTCATCTGAGCGGTGCGTTCCCGGATCATTTCCAGCACGTCTTCCGGGTAGCCGGGGGCGGAGCTGAGGCCGGTATGCTCGAAGCAGTCGACGCCGGCTTTGAGGCCACGACGAATTTCTTCCGGACGGTGACTGTGTGCCACCACGGTGAGATTCCGCTTATGTGCCTGATCTACCAGGGCCATGAAGGCGTCCATCGGAATCTGGTCCTGGTCTACCACCTTGATACAATCAACGCCAGCGTCGGCCAGTTCATTGACCTTGGCGCGTGCTTCACTGACTGATTGCACGCCCCAACGGAAGGCCTCCGTTCCCGGATAAGGTTTGGCCTGCAAAAACGGGCCCGACATGTACATGGTTGGCCCCATCAGCTCACCGGCGTTGATCCGATCACGCACGGCCAAAGACTCCTTTAGCGGCCCGCCGAGGTCGCGGGCACTGGTGACGCCAGCCATCAGCAGTTGTTTGGCACTGGCGGGCATGATAATTTCTTCGAGAAAGGGCGGCATCACGGTATCCCAGTAAGCGTAGTCGCTGTGTCCGTTGATCATCAGGTGTACGTGCATGTCCCACATACCGGGCATTACACTCATTCCTTCCGTAGAGATGATTTCGGTTCCTTCGGGAATGGTCACCTCAGCGCGGTTCCCAACGGAGACAATGCGATCGCCCTCGATGAGGACTACGCTGTTGCGGATAGGTTCTCCACCGAACCCATCAATGAGGGTGCCGCCCACCAGGGCTTTCATTTGGGCGCGGCCGCTGGTGCAAAGGAGGGATAATAGGAGCAGGGTAAGCAGACTTCTCATGGTTTCTTTTGAATTTTTCGTTAGCGTGTAGGCCTAAAGTAGGAAGTTATTCTTTGGTTGCCCGATCACGGCGTCTAATTCACGATACCTCACTGCTCATCTTAAAAGCATCACATCCCCCTCAAAAATGTCTTTGGTACCGTCGAAGTATTCAATTTCAATGAGATAGACGTAGACACCTACAGCTGCTTTTTTGCCCTTAAAGGTTCCATCCCACCCTCTTGTATCATCGGTAAAAGAAGTATTCTTCTCGAGGTAAAGTTGCCCGCCGTAGCGATCGTGAATGGCCATGCTGATAATTTGTATGCCTGCCTTCGAACTTGGGACCGTAAAACGATCATTTACCCCATCTCCGTTGGGGGAAAATGCATTCGGAATAAATTGAGCACACGCTGTACGATTAACTTCAACTGAACTAGTCAACTCAGACTGACAACCATTTACATGATCAATGACAACACGAAAAGTCTCATTAGATTCAGGTCGAATAACGATTTCTTCACAATCCAAACAATCTATTGTTGGAGAAGACTCCCAGAGCACTCGTTCTGCTCCAGGTTCAACCAATAGTCTCATCGAGACCTCATCCCCAAAACAAATACCGTTCCGATCATTTATTAGAGTTGCATCAACTATTATATCTCCGAAGAATTGATTTACCGGGATAAAAACAGATGCTGTATCCGTGCACTGGTTTTCATCCATGACAATAAGTTGATAATAAGCGGAGTCCTCCGGAATTAGTGTTATAAAGTCACAGGATTCACATTCGATTTGCTGGGTCGAAGACCAGACTGTATTGCTAATAATAGTATTTGCATTTGCGGTTAGTTGCAACTCCCCACCAAGGCAAATAGCCATATCGTTATTTAGGAAAGGGCCATTTGCTGTGATACTTGCCCTTAGCCGTCTAACTTCAAAAGTATCCATCAGTTCGCACCCTTTTCCATCCGTTATGGTTACTGCGTATTCCTCAGCGTCGAAACTACTAACGGTATTTGTCTGGCTACCGGTTGCCCACAGATAGGTAAAATTCCCGTTTCCTCCCGTTGCTGTAATTTCGGTTGTACCGGGCAGTAGGTGCTCACAATCGGGGAAATCTTGCCCTACGACTGCTGCCTGAATGGGATCAGGCTGTCCTACAGTGATGTTTCCGCTTTCTTCGCAGCCTTTTCTGTCCGTCACTTCCACTACATAGTTCGCCGCAGTCAGCATTTGCGCTCTGGCCGTCCTGGCCCCTATTACCTGCCAAACGTAATCATAACCTCCGTTACCTCCGGAGGGGCTGGCAATAGCTACTCCATCATCACCTCCATAACATCTGACACTGTCCTGAGTAAGATTAATCAACAGTGGTAAAGGTGCGGGAACCGTGACACTGTCTTCGAACTCGCATCCTTTACGATCTGTCACCATAACGGTATAAGTTGCACTTGACAAGCCGGTAGCTTGTTGTGTTGCTTGTCCTTGCGGATCATTCCATACGTATGAATAACCACCATTACCACCTGCGGAAATAACAAACGCGGTTCCGTCCGTGCTGTCATGACAGCTCGTGCTATCCGTTTGCCGCTCCTCAATTCTAATTGGCAGGGGTTCTTCTACATCAAATAATTTTGTGGTTACACATCCAAGTTGATCCGTTACCGTAAGAGAATGTGTTCCGGCCATAAACCCGGTAGCCTGAAGACCTTCCTGATTTTCAGAACCATCCCACGCTAAACTATACGGCACCGTACCTCCCGAAATCACTGCATTTGCAATTCCATTTGATTGGCCATAGCAAACCACGCTATCAGTAAAAGCATCAACTATTAGGGCTTCGGGTTGGGAAACACGAAAATTATCCGTTATTCGACAGCCGTTTCGATCAGTAGCTTCAACTTCATAAACTCCGCTGCTCAGTTCTGTTAATTCGAGGCGATCACCAAGGTCTGCTTCACCACTAAATCGATATGGGCTGGTCCCTCCGGAAACAGCTACGGTAAGGGCACCGTTGCTCTCACCAAAACACCTGACGTTTGTTATCTCAGGCGGCCCAAACAAGAGTGGAGTCGGTGCAACGACGGAGTACGTTCTATCAATGAAACAGCCAAACTGATCGGTTAAAGTAACCTCGTAATCTCCTACAGAAAGTCGTTGAATTGAATTGGAAGTATCGCCCGTCTCCCAGATCAGTGAATTAGCGTTTGTAACTAAACTAATTGAACCGTCTGAACTATCCGAACAAGAAGTTGAGTCGATTACGACATCCGAAACAGCTACGATGGTAGATATAGAATCGATGTTCACTGTATAAAATAGGGTATCCCGTTTGCAACCATAATCATCTACTACTGTAAACAAGTAGGTAGTGTTAGCCAATGGTGCCAGTAAAAACGAATCGGCCCCAAAGCCAAGCGTAGGGCTGAAAACGGAATTAAAATTTTCCCCCGACGGATGCATCCAAATTGAATTACCAATGCACAAAGTTGTATCAGGCACTTCATCCAGGGTGGGTGTCGGCAATTCTTCCAGTTCCGGTAAGGTGTCGGAAAGTGTAAGCGTACACCCCGTTGCGCTGGTTACGGTAACTGCATAGGCAGCACCCGCCATCGGATCAATTATCGTAATCGAACTTGTGGTATCCCCAGTACTCCACAGATAACGATCAAAGCCTTCCGTTACGATCAATCTTGCGGAGGTGGTTCCCGGGCAGTACCCTTCAAGTTGTAATTCCAGTGGTTGACAACTGGCATCAAAATAGGCATAGCCAGCATGGCCGCCCTGCGAACAATCAGAAGTGAGAATTTCAATCTGAATGTCCTGACCTAAATAAGACTGCAGCTCAAAACCCGCCGTAGTCCAGGGGCGCACCCGCCAACTACCGCAATTTTCAAACCCTTCAATATTCTCGGAGGCTCTTACTTTATACTCTCCGCAGTCAAGCACTTCTCCGGTACTGCTCAATATCCGCAATTCAAAGCGTGGTTGCTCAAAGTCTTCATGACCGGGGTCATTCAGAATGACCGCGTAGCTTAAGAGAAAGAATGTTCGTTCCTGAGTGACGTTGAGCTGAAGCAATACCCGCTCCGCCCTAGCACCGGTGCTAGGATTGCCCAGCCTCATGGCGTACTGTCCGGCCCCGGAAGGGACAACTGACAACTCATTATTCTCAACACAGTTCATCATGGCGATCGGATCAAACCCGTCCGTGATCCTCATAATTCTATGCTGCTCTTCGGATGGTCCTGGTGTATCGATCGTAAGCGCTCCGCTGCGATTAATTCTCCCCGTAAAGGTCTGATAACCTTCAGAAGTGCCAAACTCGAAACCTACGTTGTTACAGTTTCCTTCTTGTGCAAATACAGTTATTACGGGAGCAAAAATGGCGATAAAACACAGCCCTCTCCTCAAACAGGTTAGGTTTTTCAGTAAACTCATCAGGCAAATTATTTTTTAGCTGTAAAAAATAAATTGGCCATCTTTTTATTTCATTTATAACCTCTGATTACTGAGCATACCTTCTAATTAACACCTTATTTTCCTAGCTAAACACGATGTGTGGACAACAAGTTGTAAAAGTAATTTGGCTATAAGTGGAAGTTTTCCTGCTGCTCCAACTTTCCCTGCACCTGCGGCCGCGCCAAAAAAACACCAATCCCGCAACCATCCCTACCCTGCCCCGTTACACCTAAAAACCAATTAACTATGTTCGGACTGTTCAAAAAGAACCCCACCAAAGAGCTTGATAAAAAGCATGAACGCCTAATGGAAGAAGCCATGAACCTCCAACGCAATGGAGACCTCAAAGGCTATGCAGCCAAGCTCGTCGAAGCCGAGGCCGTAATGGACGAAATCCTGAAATTGACAAAGAAATAAAGTCGAATAGCCCGACTATTTGACGCGCTTAATCTTTGACTACCCAACTAAAATGGCGCACAAAAAGCCCCATCTCCCCTCCAAAGTCTGTCCCGTCTGCGGCCTCCCCTTTTCCTGGCGTAAAAAGTGGGAGAAAAACTGGGAGGAGGTTAAGTATTGTTCCGAAAAGTGTAGACGAAATAAGAACAGTCAAACAGTCATTTAGTCACATAGTCGCCGAAATGACTATTTGACTACCTGACTCCTTGACTATCTGACTCCCCCGACTCCCCCGACTATGGAAAACCGACCCCACGAGCTCCCCCAGGTAGACGAAGCCGAT
>JBGCFZ010000038.1:0-6329 GCA_045110355.1 Lewinella sp.
TTATAGTGTATGAAATGGACAGCGTGTTTCAGGCACTAGAGACGAAAGGCGTAACATTCTGTGAGGTGGCGGAAGAGTCCAATTTAAATGATAAACTAAAAGAAATACGAGAAAAAGAGTATCAAAAAATATATTCTGACAAAGACTCTATGTGTCAAATTGTTCAGCAAGCTGTTGATCAAAGAACTGATCTTTTAAATTCATTAAGTAGAGACATTGTTGGCACGATTAGCGTTAAGAAGTTTGAAGGTGGTAGGTTGTATGTCAACAGGGCAGTGAGTAACGGTTGTGAATTTCCCGTTTATTCGGTAGGTTTCGATGTCTATGCTGTTAGTTATGCCGGAGACACTCTAACAAGTATGTACGCTGAGATTTCTAATGAGAATGGGATAGGAAGGTATGATGATGGAGATGATCGTTATTTATACTCTTACAATCAAAAGCATATAATAGATGCCGTTAGAGGTCATTACAGTAAAATGCGATTGTTGTCTACGTTAGATATGGCTAATGTAGATGGTAAGATTTTTCGTCGTTACTATGGAAATGGATGGTTAAGCTCTCTGAACTTCGATGGTTTGCCATTTAATGCCTCATATTATAAAAATCATAGATACACTTCCCCTGTTAACCTTAAAGGATATTGTCCTTACTATTTTAATTCGAATGGCAAACTGAAAAGTCTTGATCAAGAAATTCAAAATGAAGTTGAAGAGGCTGGATACGTTCTGCAAAAGTTAATTTCAAGTTGGCCTTCAAAGTACGAATGAAATCTTATAAGGATCAGCTAGAGGTAGGTGAAAAAAGAAGGCCGGGTTTGAAATTTTTGTCTACTTTAACGTTCTAACTACACCCCCCATCAAATGACCAAGTTTTTCCTTCCACTGCTTCTTCTAACCTTCCTTTGCACCAGCGTCCGCGCCCAAACCAGCAACAGTGAAGCAGATCGCCCGCTTACTTATTACCTGCCAGATCTGGCCTATAATCCAGACATCACCACCCCTAAAGAATTCCTCGGTTGGCAGGTGGGCGACTGGCACGTAAGCCATGATCTTCAGCAAGCCTACATGCGCCTGCTGGCGAGCCAAAGTGACCGTATGACACTGGAAGAAATTGGCCGTACTTACGAAGACCGCCCACTGCTTAACCTCATTGTGACTACCCCCGCCAATCACGCCAAACTGGAAGACCTGCGCGTGATGCACGAATTTTGGAATGAACGCGGCAGTAACGTAAAAGCAAGTGATCTGAAAGATGTTCCTGCCGTATTGTACCAGGGTTTCAGCATCCACGGCAACGAGCCGAGTGGTGGTAATGCTGCTATGATGGTTGCTTATTACCTCGCCGCAGCTCCCGATGCAACATTGAGTAAACTCCTTGATAAGAACATCATCCTGTTTGATCCTTGTTATAACCCTGACGGTTTCAACCGCTTTGCCAGCTGGGCCAATAGCCATAAAAACAAGGTGATGACGGCCGACGGTAACGATCGGGAATACAACGAAGCTTACCCGCGTGGCCGGACGAATCACTACTGGTTTGACCTCATCCGCGACTGGCTGCCCGTACAGCATCCCGAAAGCCGCGCCCGCATCAAGCAATTCCACGAGTGGCAGCCTAACGTACTGACCGACCACCACGAAATGGGGAAAGACGCCACCTTCTTTTTCATGCCCGGCGAGCCAACACGGATTCACCCAATGACGCCGCAAGTGAACCAGGACCTAACCGCCAAGATCGGCAAGTACCACGCCAAAGCACTCGATGAGATCGGCTCACTTTACTATTCTGGCGAAGGTTACGACGACTTCTACTACGGTAAAGGATCTACCTACCCCGACATCAATGGCTGTGTCGGCATTCTCTTCGAGCAAGCGAGCTCTCGTGGGCACTTGCAAGAGAGCGATAACGGCCTGTTGAGCTTTCCCTTCACGGTACGTAATCAGGTAGCGACGGCATTAAGCACCCATGCAGCCTTCGCCGATCTTCGCGATGAACTACTGACTTACCAGCGGGAGTTTAACCACAACGGCGTCAGCGACGCCGGTTATGTGGTGGATGTAGACGGCGACCCGGGCCGCGCCCGGGAAATGATGGAGCTGATGCGCCGCCACGACGTGAACGTGAAGCAGGACGGTGATGGGCAGCCCTCACGTTATTACGTCCGGGAAACGCCCTTCACCAAGGCAGTTTTTGAACCCATTCTGGAATTTGAAGACAGCCTCTTCTACGATGTGTCCACTTTCGTAATTCCTTTTGCCTTTAACCTGCCAGCAAAAAGAGCCGATCGAATGCCTGCGGGTGGTGACTGGATGCCCTACGGTGGTACCGGCATGAACGACGCTCCGGGAACGGAGGTAGCCAGCTACGCTTATTTGCTGGGCCCTGACGACTACTATTCTCCCAAAGCCATTTATCAATTGCTGGATGCAGGAGTGAACGTGAAAGTCAGTGACAAAAGCTTCACCATCAAGGGGAAAACTTTCGCTCCCGGCACGGTGATGATCCCGGTAGAGAACAATCAGACGATGAGCCCTCTTGACCTTCACCGGTTGGTAGACGATGTCTCTGATGCCACCGGCCTGAAATTCACCGCCGTTAATACCGGCAGCCCGGAACAGGGCCTGATGATGGGCTCCCGCTCCGCTTACCAGACCTTACGTAAGCCAGAGATCGCCCTGCTGGTCGAAGGCGGTACCAGTAGCCTTGAAGTAGCCGATACCTGGCACTTGCTGGATCAGCGTTTCGGCATTCCGGTGACCAAGCTCCCATTAGATCGGGTAGGTCGTGCTGACCTCAGTCGCTACAATACCATCATCATGGTTGACGGTAGCTACGGTGCCCTGGGATCCGGCGGGACGCAGGCGTTAAAAGAATGGATGGGCCCCGGGAACGTCCTGATTACCCAAAAGCGTGGAGCTGCATGGGCAGCGGCCAATGACCTGGCCAGAATTACTACCCGGTCGAATAAAAACCCGGATGCAGACGACAAGTCTCGTCGCCCCTATTCCCGTGCTTCGCGCGACCGGGGTGGACGAGTACTGGGAGGTGCCATCTATCAGGCAAAAGGTGATCTGACGCACCCGCTGATGTTTGGCCTGAAGCGTGCCGATATTCCGGTTTTTAAGCGTGGAACATTGATGTTTGAGCCGACCCGGAACCCCTACGCTTCCCCGTTGATGTACGGTGATAATTCGCTATTGAGTGGTTATTCTCCACGAGGTTTTGAAAAGCAGCTGGGGAATTCCGCAGCCATCATCGTCAGTGGTGCTGGCGGTGGCCGTTCCATCAACTTCGCAGATAACATGAACTTTCGCGCCTTTTGGTACGGCACGAACCGGTTGTTCATGAATGCGATCATTTTTGGAGATACGGTAAGTCGTGCTGGGATGGAATAGAAATGCTGATTGATGGCCTTAACTGCGTTACGTAGTCCTGTAGTACAAGCTACGAGTTGCAGAAGCATGGGTAGTCTTTCACCATCCATGCATTTGATGATACAGACCACACAGCGTCTCGATCAATGATATTCGGGATTTTTCTTATATTTAGAATGGCTTGGGAGGTTAGTCCCCCCATAAAAGCCATTGGTGTATCTAAGTCCCTAAATCTAAACGTATGACAGTCTCTTCTTACCGGTTATCCGGCGTCGTCAGCCTACTTGTTTTTGTGTGTGCAGGCCTGATGAGCCAAACCAATATCTCCGGAACGATTAACCAATACAGTGCCGTCAGTGCAGTTGATTATCCGGGGAACAGTGTCACTGTTGCGGACCCTGGCTTCTTTGCCGTTGGGGATCAGGTATTATTGATCCAGATGCAGGGAGCGACCATCGATGAGACAAATACGAGTAGTTTCGGAGATGTTTCTTCCTATGGAGGTGCGGGGAATTATGAACTGGCGATTGTTTGTGACGTCACGGGGAGTGTGGTTGTTTTGGAAAATAACCTCGTTCATGTAGATTATGATCCGACTGGTCAGTTGCAACTTATTACGGTACCGGTTTACAACGATGCGACCGTTAACGCTGAGCTTACGGGCCAGGCCTGGGACGGTACTACGGGGGGGGTAGTGGCCGTTTTGGCTAGGAATATTCTTACGCTAGACGCCCCAATCAATATGGATGGGAAGGGCTTTCGGGGCGGAGTTTTTGAGAATGCTATTTCAACCTGCGATTTTTTCTTTCAGGTAACCGACTACTTCTACGATACGCCGAACGACGGTGGTGGAAAAAAGGGGGAAAGCATTTCGCCCTACATCAGTGCTAAAGAGTACGGTCGTGGCGCACAAGCCGCAGGAGGTGGTGGTGGCAACGATCACAACAGCGGCGGAGGTGGCGGCGCGAACGCAGGTGCAGGGGGAGTTGGAGGAGAAGACATCAGTACCGGATTTTTCAACTGCGACGGGGAGTTTCCCGGAGAAGGCGGGAAGGTTCCCACGCTAACCAGCAATCGGATCTTCCCGGGAAGTGGAGGCGGCGCCGGAGACGGCAATAATAATATTGGCACTAGTGGAGGTAATGGTGGTGGTATCGTATTGGTCTTTACCAAAACCCTTGTTATTGGCGCATCCGGTTCAATATCTGCCAACGGACTCGACGCAGCTAACACCACTGGCGGGGATGGTGCCGGTGGTGGTGGTGCTGGGGGAAGTATTTACCTGGAGGCTGCGGCGGTTTCCGGGACGCCCGTATTGTCCGTCGTTGGCGGTAAAGGTGGCGACGTTGATAATTCCAATGCTAACCGTTGCTTCGGCCCGGGTGGTGGCGGCGGCGGCGGCCTCATCCGTACAAACCTGACTTTAGCCCCTACAAGCTTAGTCGTTGACGGAGGCATTGCGGGAGAAAGTCTGAATACTTCTGCGACCGGCTGTACTGGCAGTACGGGCTCAGCAGCCGGAGGCACGGGCTTAGTCCTTAGTGATGTTGCCCCGAGCGGCACCTCACTCTCTCTGGCTTGTAGTGCGCTCCCGGTGAGCTGGCAAGACATTCAACTGGAACTAAGGGATAAGACGACCTTACTGTCCTGGTCGGTGTCCGATCAGGAGGATAACGATTACTTCACCATTGAACGGAGTGATGACGGCAGCAACTTCCAGGAGCTGGGCCGCGCAGCGGCCACAGAAGCAACTGCCTACACCTATACCGACCGTGAACCACTGGAAGGCAACTCTTTTTACCGCGTACGGCAAACGGACTTCGACGGCCAATTCAGTTTTTCTCCGGTGGTGAACAGCCACCGGGCCTACACGGAGATTCGGCTTTACCCCAGCCCGGCCAAAGCTGGAGAGATCGTTAAACTGGAACTTCCAGAAGCCTTACAAAATGGTAATGTTACCGTTAGTCTGCTTGATCAAAACGGCCGGGAGATATGGCGTAAACGGACAGTTGGAGATGCCTTACAACCACTGGAGACTTCCGGGTTGCCAGAAGGGCTTTACCTCGTGAATCTCCGTAATGAGCGGGTGAATTGGACGGGGAGGTTAGTTGTTGTACGCTAAGTAATATGGAAAGATTAGACCGTCCGCTAACCGTCCGAGACAGAAAACTGCTGGAGTTGTACCTGATCCAGGCCAAGCGTGGTATACTTGATCGGCCAGGTTGGACTACTCTGTTGATTGTTAGTGGAATCTGCCTACTAACCGTCTATGAATCATGGGAGACGTCCTGGGTATGGCCGATCATCGCAACCCTGGTATTTGTGGTCGTCAACGGAGGCTTTCTGTGGATGATACTTAATGACAAGAAGAGATACCGTGAGAATATATTGAAGGTTGAAAAAATGCTGGTAAGTGAGACTGTAACAGTAAGACGATATACTTGTACAGATGCATTAGTCTTTGAGACGGAAGAGGATACCGGACATGTGTGGGCATTACAGATTGGTCCTCGGCAAGTAATGATTTGGATGGACTACCACTACGAATATGCAAACATCTTGCCGTCCCGGACTTTCGATCTGATTGACGACGAACGGTTGGTGCGAATTCTTGGGAAGACAATTTCTAATGGGCAGGGGCATTTCTCGCCAACCTATGTATCCATGTCGGTGGTCGGAAATGCCGCACTTGATCACCTGCCAGATGAGCCAGGAGCGATCTTAGCAACCACACTGGATGAATTGTTGGAGGACGCTAAGGGGTGGGTGTAAATGTCACACGTGTTTTCCAGTTTGTAATCTCTTGTATCGCCTAGTGGGTGAGTTCATAATTATCTGGCCGTTTAGTCCGCAGGATTTTCGTGCCGTGGCAAGGCGCTGAAACCGGATTTTAGCCATAGCTAAATGAGGATTTCAGCAACGAAGTCACGGTGCTAAAAGGCAAGGAATAAC
>JBGCFZ010000039.1:0-9963 GCA_045110355.1 Lewinella sp.
ACTGCGGCGTCTTTTACCCGCTGGCTGCGTTGCTTGAATCCTCATTTAGCTACGGCTAAATTCCGGTTCAAGCGCCTTGCCAGCAGGCAAAATTCACCAGCATTTAATGCGACAGAATCGACCTGACAAAGCACTAGTTCCCAAGTTTCTAGTTCCCTAGCTCCTAGCTCCTAGCTCCTAAATAAGGGCGCGGCCGCAGGTGCAAAGAAATGGTAATAGTGGCAATAACTAAATGCCTCCGCACTTCCATTAATTTCCCCTGTTATACCTTTAGCACTTCATCTCCCCCACCCCATGCCCATCATCTGGATCGGTTTTTTCCTCTTCGTCGGCCTACTTCTTTTTCTCGATCTGTTTGTGCTCAACAAAGAAGACCATGTACCCCGAACACGGGAAGCCCTGAAATGGACGGCATTATGGACCGCCATCGGTCTGTCTTTCAGTGGTTTCGTGTACCTGACCTACCAGAACGGCTGGATGAACTCGCCATTAACGCCCCAGAAAGCCACCATCAATTACCTTACCGGCTACCTGGTGGAGCTGTCCCTGAGCATGGACAACGTTTTCGTAATTGCCGTAATCTTCCAGTACTTCAAGGTTCCACCAAAATACCAACACCGGGTCTTATTCTGGGGTATTCTGGGTGCCGTTGTTTTCCGCCTGATCATGATTCTCGCCGGCGTATTTTTACTCCAGCAGTTTGATTGGATGTTCTACGTTTTTGGCCTGCTGCTGCTCTACAGTGCCTTTAAAATGATCGGCCAGTCGGAAGACACCCCTCCTTCCGAAAATCCGATCATTCGTTACGTTAGACGCGTCATTCCGGTAACTTCAGACTATCACGGCCACAATTTCTTCATCAAGCGCCGGGGAATCCGTGCAGCTACCCCGCTGTTCATTGCCCTCGTCATGGTGGAAACCACCGACGTCATCTTCGCCGTCGATTCCATTCCCGCCATCCTGGGCATTACGACGGATTCCTTCCTCGTATTCTCGTCCAACATCCTGGCCATCCTCGGGCTCCGATCCCTCTACTTCGTCCTTTCGTCAATGATCAGTAAGTTCGAATACTTGAAGTACAGTCTGGCCCTAATCCTCGTATTCGTAGGGGTAAAAATGATGTTACATACCGTATGGCATCCTGCCGATTGGATCTCACTGGTCGTCATCTTCGGGCTACTGACCGGAGGAGTGGTTTACTCACTGTTGCAGCCGGATACGAAAGATGTGGTTGAAACGCCCAAAGACGAAGGACAATCTGCGCCCGAGCAGTAGCACTTGACATTTCTTCGGTCTACTTCACCTCCGGGGAAGACCGGACGCAGTGCTTTACAAGCGCAACGGACATTTATTAGGCATCCTTCACCTCCGGGGAAGACCGGACGCAGCGCTTTACAAGCGCAACGGACATTTATTCGGCATCCTTCAACTCCGGGGAAGACCGGACGCAGCGCTTTACAAGCGCAAGGGACATTTAATTAACGATGGAAATGCGAAGCAGGCGTCCTTTCCACAAAAAAAGCATCATTGTTATGCGGCAACCAAACAGCTTATTCTTTAGCTATACCCTTGCGCTCACAGAGCGCTGCGTCCAATCGCAATTACAAATTGCGGTTACCTGAACCTACTTGCTTCCAAGACCTTTCCTGCACCTGCGACCGCGCCTCATTACGAACTAGGTGCAAATAAAGAAGCCCCTCCCGCCAATGGCAAGAGGGGCTTCTTATTAAACCTTAAACGTCTGGGAGGAAACGTTTAGGCTTTCGAAGTAACGGGAGCAGCTTCCGTCGTTTTCGCTTCCATGTCCTCAGTAAGGTCGTGGACAATCGGCGTAGCGATGAAGATGGAAGAGTACGTACCGACAATGATACCTACGAGCAGTGCGAAGGCAAAGCCCTTGATGCTGCTACCACCGAAGAGGAAGAGCACGAGCACCACGATCATCGTAGTTACGGAGGTAATCACCGTACGGGAAACCGTACTGCTGATGGCAGCGTTGATCACCTCGGTCTTACCGCGGCTTACGTAGGTGTTGAGGTATTCCCGGATACGGTCATATACAACTACCGTATCGTTGATGGAGTAACCGATCACCGTCAGGATAGCAGCAATAAAGGCCTGGTCAACTTCCATATTGAAGCCAAGACGTGCCCAGCCAAAGGAGAAGATACCCAATACGATGATGCTATCGTGCGTCAGGGCCAGGATGGCACCCAGCGAGTACTGCCACTTGTTGAAACGAAGCAGGAGGTACAGGAAGATCAATAAAAGACCAATCGCACCGGCCCAGAAAGCGGAACGCTTAATGTCGTCGGCGATGGTTGGGCCTACTTTGCTGACCGTAGTAACGTGCGTTGCGCCTTCACTTTCAGTGTTTTTGAATACTTCCAGCGTAAGGCCACTGTCACCAGTGGCAGCCTTCACACCTTCGAGCAACTTCTCCATAACCACTTCCTGCGGCTCTTTGTCGTTGATCTTGTCGGTGGCATCGATCAGGTAGTTGGTCACGATGTTGTACGTATTGTCGCTGTCCACTGCCTTGATGGTGGGTACACCACCGAATGGCTCAGAAAGAGCACTGCGAAGTGTCTCGCTGTCCACATCCTGGTTGAATTCAACTACGTAGCTGTAGCCACCTTTGAAGTCGACACCAAGGTCGAAACCACGGGTACCAATGGAAACAAGCGAGGCCAGTACAAGAGCCAAAGAGACGGCGTAAGTAATCTTACGCTTACCCATCCAGTCGACGTTGACGTTCGAGAAGAGGTTCTTGCTCGGAGCTGTCCAGAAAGAAAGGGTCTTACCACGATCCAACCACCACTCGATCATCAGGCGACCAACGAGAACGGCAGTGAATACGGAGGCAATTACACCAACCATGAGTACTACGGCAAAACCCTTGATGGGTCCGAGACCGAACCACGCGAGGGTGGCGGCTACCAGCAAAGTGGTGACGTTGGCATCAATGATGGCGGAGTAAGAGTTGCTGAAACCGTCGGTGATGGCGTTCCGATCCGTTTTACCGGCTCGGAGTTCTTCCCGAACGCGTTCGTAGATGATAACGTTAGCATCAACGGCCATACCAATGGTCAGCAGGATACCAGCGATACCCGGAAGAGTAAGTACCGTACCGAAGCTGGACAAGGCACCGAAGATGAAGATCAGGTTGAGCAACAGGGCAAGGACCGAAATGATACCGGCACCACCGTAGTAGAACAACATGAAAACGAGTACTAAACCAAAACCAACGACCAGTGCCGTAATGGAACTGTTGATGTTGGCCGCACCGAGGGAAGGACCAACGATGCTCTCCTGGATGATCTGTGGACGTGCGGGCAGTCGACCAACCTTCAGGATGTTGGCAAGGTCAGTAGCCGTTTGTACGTCGAAGTTACCCGTAATGGCAGTGTTACCACCGGGGATGGGACCACGTACAGAAGGAGCAGATACGACCTTATCGTCAAGCAGGATAGCTACCTGGCGGTTTTGATCGTTTGCAGCCTCGGTCGTCATCCGTGCCCAGGTCCGGGCACCTTCTGAATTCATACTAAGGTTTACTGCCACCTGGCCGTCGGGCTGAGGCCCTGAGCTCGTACTGGTAATCGCTTCACCAGTCAGCATAGCCTCACCGGAGCGGGGCATCTGGAGCTGGTAGAGGGCGTAAAGGTCAGAAGAAGGTTCGCCTTCAGCGCCTGGCAGTGGGTTTTCTTCCCAACGGAAGATCACACCACGGAATTGGCGCGCAACTGCTTGAGACTCCAGCAGCTTAGTTATCGTATCCAGGTTTTCCTTGGTGGCGATACCGAGAACGGCCTCTCCCAGGTTGCCCGTGTTGGGGCTGAAGAGACTGAACAATGGACCGGCCGTCTGATTGGTGGTTTCCGTAGAGTCGATGCTAGCGATCTGATCCGTCAGGTTACCGAGGGTATCCAGGGCATAGGTGGTATCAACACGCCAGGTTTTCACCTCAACGTAGTTGCTGTCACGACCGGCTTTGATCTTAGCTTCGCGCTCCAGCTGCTGGTCAAGGGTGACCAGGGCATTGATGGCGGTGTTGTCTACCCGCTTGACATGGAAGAATTCCAGTTTGGCGGCTGCCTGCAGGAAGGTACGGGCACGTTCCGGGTTTTCGATACCGGGAAGTTCCACGAGGATGAGGTCGCGGTCGGCATCCAAGCTGACGTTTGGCTGGACAACGCCCAGCTGGTCGATACGCTTCTTAAGCAGATCGTAGGTCAGGCTAACGGTTTCTGTTGCTTTTTCGCGAAGAATGCGTACTACTTCCGCATCGGAAGTAGAAGTGTTGATTTCGTCGCGCAGTGCGTCGTTGGTGGCGAAGTAAGGGGCCAAAGTTTTGGTACCACGAACTTCCTGCCACGCATCGGCAAACAGAGCGATGTAATCATCTTGTGCGTTCTTCTGAGCTTGGGAGGCCTTAGTAGTTGCTTCTTCAAATATGTTGTCTTTCGTTTTCCTCGCTAGTGCGTGAAGGAATTCCTTCAAGTCGACCTGCATAACGACGGCCATACCGCCCTTGAGGTCGAGTCCCAGGTTAAGTTGCTTAGACTTTAAGTCCTGGTAGGTGAACGATTTGAATCCGGGTACTTTGAGGATCTCCTGATTGGAGATACTGTCGAGGAAATACGCGCGTTCTGCACGGAAATCCTCACCTTCGGTCTCTCCTGACTGCTCCGTCGCAAAGTCATCTGCATCGTTTTCCGCCCCATTGGTTGGAATGATGTAGAGGTACTGTACGGCTGTCACGATCAGCATGACCACAAGGAAGAATTTGATAATTCCTTTACCTTGCATAATGATAAAAATTTAGGTTCAGCGTGGGCCGACCCTATGGTAGGACCAACACTATTTGAAAAAGGGTGAAGCTGTCAGCTGACACAACAAAAGCCTTCGGAATGAAGGCCCTTAATATGAAATCTGACAATCGCTCAACCGGAGCCTCCCAGACCCGGCTTTCGCGAAATGGCTGCAAATATACGAATAGTTCGTTTATACCAGCAGTTACTACTAAAGATGCGAAAGTTTTTGGTGGGCCTGAGCCATAGGCGTCTTTGACTAGACCAAGGGATGTCTTTCTTAGCCTAATGGGCGAGACCTTATATAAGATGATTTGTTTTTTGGCGGGGACGCAGCTGCAATGAGCGGATGAAGGAGAAACGAGCGGCTCCTGTCCTTGCTGTTAATCGTCCTTGCCTGCACCTGCGGCCGCGCCCTAATAGTTCATACACTTTTACAACCCAGCCACCAACTCAAACGCCTCCTTAATCGCCCGCTTGGCGTCCAGCTCTTTAGCATCGCGGGCACCGCCGATCAGTTGAACCTTCAACCCACTGGCTTCCAGCTGATCCGCCAAATCGCGCAGTGGGACCTGGCCAGCACACACCACCACGTTTTCCACGTCCAGCACCCGAGGCTCTCCGGCCACCGTGATGTGCAGTCCGGCATCATCGACCTTTTCGTAGGTGCACTGTGCCAGCATATTAACCTTTTTCATGGCCAGGCTACTTCGGTGAATCCAGCCGGTAGTTTTACCGAGATCTTTGCCGTGTTTGCCCTTGGAGCGCTTCAGCAGGAACACTTCGCGCGGGGACGGCAGCGGTGCCGGTGCTGTCGCCAGAGAGCCGCCTCGTTCGTAGCTCATGTCTACGCCCCATTCCTTCATATAGTCGTCGACGCTGAGACTGACGGAGGGGTGATCAAAATCATGGCTGAGGAACTCGGCCACATCAAAACCGATGCCGCCGGCACCAATGATGGCAACAGATTTACCGACGGGTTTTCTACCGGCCAGCACCTCGGCGTAGTCGAGTACTTTAGGGTGGTCGATGCCTGGAAAGTCCAGCTTACGGGGGGTAACGCCGGTGGCGATGATCACCTCGTCGTAGCCCTTGCCGATCAGTATCTCCGCTGTAGCTTTGGTATTCAGGTGAACGTTGACGCCAAATTTATCCAACATCACACCGTAATAACGGATCGTCTGTTGGTATTCCTCCTTACCGGGGATGATGGTAGCCATGTTGAACTGTCCCCCGAGTTTATTGCTGGCTTCGTAGAGGTCGACCTGATGACCATTTTCAGCGGCGACAGCGGCGGCAGCCATTCCTGCGGGCCCTGCACCGATGACAGCCAGTTTTTTTGGCGCGGCCGCAGGTGCAATGATCAGTTCCGTTTCGTGGCAGGCTTGGGGATTTACAATGCAGCTACTGACTTGCAGCGTAAAAGCGTGGTCAAGACAAGCCTGATTACAAGCAATGCACGTATTGATTTCCTGTGGTTTTCCGGCGATGGCTTTCGCTACGAAGTGGGCATCGGCCAGGAAAGGCCTGGCCATACTGACCATATCGGAGCAACCGTCGGCCAGCACCTGCTCCCCTACCTCGGGGGCGTTGATCCGGTTGGTCGCTACCAGCGGGATGCTGACTTCCCCCATCATCCGCTTAGTCACCCAGGCAAAACCGCCGCGGGGGACGACGGTGCCAATGGTGGGCACCCGTGCCTCATGCCAGCCGATGCCGGTGTTGATAATCGTCGCACCAGCCTTTTCGATCTCTTTGGCGAGGTGGACTACTTCTTCCCAGGTGCTGCCTCCTTCCACCAGGTCCAGCATCGAAAGCCGGTAGATGATGATGAAGTTTTCGCCAACGGCCTCCCGGGTGCGCCGGACGATCTCGATCGGGAACTGAATGCGGTTTTCGTAAGCGCCACCCCATTTATCCTCCCGGCGGTTGATCTTGGCAACAATGAATTGGTTGATCAAGTAGCCCTCTGAACCCATCACTTCTACGCCATCGTAGCCGGCTTGTTGGGCCAATTCAGCGCACTTAACGTAGTCATTAATAGTTTGCTCTACTTCTTCGGTTGTCAGTCCGCGGGCCGGGAACGGCGAAATCGGTGCCTTGGTGTCGCTGGCGGAGACATTAAGATCGGAGTACCCATAACGGCCGGTGTGTAGTATTTGCATACAAATTTTACCATCTTCGGCATGCACCGCATCGGTCACGACCTTATGCTTCCAGACTTCCTCCTCGTTGTCAAACGGATGCCCGACGGGCAGGGCCAGCCCGGCCTTACTGGGGGCTACGCCCCCGGTAACGATGAGGCCCACCTGGCCGCGCGCGCGCTCGGCGTAAAAAACGGCCAGTCGTTCGTGTCCGCCCGGAATGTCTTCCAGCATGGTGTGCATACTGCCCATCAGCACCCGGTTTTTCAAGGTGGTGAAGCCGAGGTCGAGAGGTTCGAGGAGGTGGGGGTAAGTTGGATGTTTTTGCATGGTTTGGCGAAAATAGGGCGGCTTTTTTAGATTGAGCGAATTTTCGCTAATGAATAGCGATTCTAACCATTCGGTCGATGTCGCGTAGCGACTGCCATTAGAGCTTGCCCCGCACAAAGTGCGGGGTAAGCGATGACCAAATAATTCACTGATTGCCAAAGGCAATCAAATCTGTCAGGGATGCAATTGAGCGAGGACTTTGTCCCAGGCAATCACTATGGGAAGTCGCTACGCGATAACCATAAAAGCCCCTCTCAAAACCACCATCCCATTCGCACTCCCAAAGCCAGCTCCGGCAACCATCGTCTTCCTTCCTGCACCGGACCAAAAAAGCCCCACTCATCCAGAAAGTTTTCATCATCAAGTCGCTCCCCTACCCGATTGGTGTATTCAACGTCTCGAAAAAAGACGCCGAGCCCGGTATAAACATCAAAGTAAAAATGTTCCCCAATAAGGCGTTGTATGCCAACCTTTCCGATGGCTGACATGCGGAAACGCTCTTGTCGGGCAACGTCGACAAAAACTATGTCTCCTTCTTCGCTGGTAAAATTTCCTTCAATATTTCGTTCCATAAACGTTACGGGAACCTCTAGCCCAACGTAAATATTTCGGTTATAAGCCCCTACATCAAAACGTATTTCCGGACGGAGACCGAGAAAACGATAATCTCGTTTTGCCATATCATTGGGCAAATCTGCTGAGGTATCAAAGCCGTATTCAACATCAAGCAGGTAGCTGAATCGATTGCTCTTAAATTGTGCCCCCAGCCGCAGGCGGGGCAGCACGTTGATAAAACTAAAGGGCATCAAGTGCAGGCCAAACCCTTTTTCCATTCCGGGGGTGACCGATATCCGGCCGTCTTCAAGCACTTCATTTTGCGTGGTTGAATCCTGCCCCTCCAGCCAGCGTTTACTGACCCGAGCTGGTGGGTTGCCTGACTGAGCAATGACCGCGCTGGTAAAAAGGAGGCAGAGTAGCAGTAGTAATCCGTTTTTCATCTTGGCGTAAAGTTAAGAACTTGTTTAATTGATACTACGACCAAAAGAGCAAGTAAGCTGCTGCTCCAGTGCCTGCTTTTTTGAAAACCTTAACAATGCACCTGCGGCCGCGCCCTAAAAGTCAAACCGTCAGGGAGTCAGGTAGTCAGAGAGTCAAATAGTCAGGGAGTCAAACAGTCGCTGTTGCGTATACCCCTCAGAGCGCTACACTTTTGTTCGCTTAAGGTAAGCAAACGCTGTGCAGCGCACGGTACTTGCGGTAGCGACTACCTGACTCTCTGACTAATTGACTCTTTGACTCTTTGACTCTTTGACTCGAGAACTATCTCCCGCTCGCGTCGTTTACCAACCGCAACCCCAAAATAAAGATACTTATGCCCCAGGCCCAAACCCTCGGCGAACTACGCGCCACCGGATATACCTCCCGCTCTGTAAAGCAGGAACTTCGTGACAACCTGATCAAAAAATTAAAGGCCAAGGAGGATGTTTTCCCTGGTATTATTGGCTTCAATGATTCCGTACTGCCAGACATACAACGTGCTGTATTAAGCCGGCACAGTATTCTGTTATTAGGTCTGCGCGGGCAGGCTAAAACCAGGATTGCCCGTCTTTTGGTCAACCTGCTTGACGAATATATGCCCGTTGTGGCCGGAAGTGAGCTCAATGATGACCCGCTGGCGCCCATTAGCCGTTATGCTGAAGATCTTATTGCTGAACACGGAGATGCCACCCCAATTGAATGGGTACACCGCAACGAACGTTACGTAGAAAAGCTGGCAACCCCCGATGTATCCGTTGCCGATCTTATTGGCGACGTTGACCCCATCAAAGCTGCCACCCTGAAATTGACTTATGCCGACGAGCGAGTGATCCATTACGGCCTCGTCCCACGCGCGCATCGGGGAATATTTGTCATCAACGAACTACCTGACCTGCAAGCCCGGATTCAGGTTTCCCTATTCAATATCCTGCAGGAGGGCGACATTCAGATCCGTGGCTTCAAGCTGCGCCTGCCGCTCGACATTCAGTTCCTTTTCACCGCTAACCCCGAAGACTATACCAACCGGGGTAGCATCATCACCCCGCTGAAAGACCGGATTCAGAGCCAGATCCTGACCCACTACCCCAAGACCATCGAAGTTGCCAAGGCCATCACCAAACAGGAAGCTGACCTGGTGGAGTCGCAATCTGACATGGTAGCAGTAGACGATCTGCTGAACACCATGCTGGAGCAGCTGGCCTTTGCTGCGCGTGAGAGTGAGTTCATCGACGAAAAATCCGGCGTATCCGCCCGATTGAGCATTACCGCATTAGAAAACCTTATTTCTACAGCTGAACGGCGTGCCCTGCTCGCCGACGACAAGAAAACAAACGCTCGTATTACCGATTTCTGGGGCGTTGTTCCAGCGATTACCGGCAAGGTTGAATTAGTCTATGAAGGGGAACAGGAAGGCGCCTACGGCGTGGCCATGAAGTTGTTGAGCCAAAGCATCAAAACCAGTTTCCTCGAACTATTCCCCAATCCAGACGAAGTAGAGGCCAGTGGCCGATCAGACAGTGATCCTTACGGTATCATCCGTGCTTTCTTCAGCGGCGGAAACGTAGTAGAACTGCTCAATGATGCTTCAAACGACGATTATCACAAGGCACTTGACGGGGTTGCCGGACTGCGCAAAT
>JBGCFZ010000040.1:0-19337 GCA_045110355.1 Lewinella sp.
TCTGGTTACCGGACTTTCTCCGGTGAATACCTGCCAACCTTCTGGCCGGCCCGCGTCCCGAACGATGTACTGACGGAGGAAGACTACAATGAATTACAAAAGTCCGGACAGGACCCAGTGGCACAGCTTGATTACTTTAACCCCGCCCGTCGGAAGAAATGGTTGCGCGGCTACATCTTTAAAAATGATGGCAGCCCGTTGTACTCTGGTTCTATCCAGTCCCGGATCAAGGGGGTAGAGAAGTTCGTTGCGGAGTGGGGGAAGATTGGTATTCTCACCAAAAAGGAAATACCAAGTCCTCCTCCCTATTTACCCAAAGAAGTTTGGGTAGAAACTGGCCGGAGTATTGATGATCCCATTCCGTTGCCTGGTGGATCTGATGAAGCAGACAATTCCAAACAAACTGCTAATCATCTGCCTGAGTGGATGACGATGAATCCGCGGTACTTCCGCTAGGCTGAATGATGCCACAAATTCTTATCATTGGTGCTGGCCCGGCTGGGTGTGCTGCAGCGATTTTTCTGGCAAAGGCTGGCTTGCAGGCTACGGTGGTGGAACGAAGAAATATCGATGCTCCCCAAGCAGATTCTTTTAAAGTAGGGGAAAGCTTACCCCCTGCTGCTAAAACGGTGCTTAACCAGTTGGGCGTCTGGACTTCCTTTCCGTCTGCCGGGCACTTGAAGTGCTTCAACAACAGGTCATATTGGTACAGTGAGCAGCCCACCTTTACGGACTTTATTACCCAGCCCCCTGGCTATGGTTGGCACCTGGACCGGGTATTGTTTGAACAACAACTGATTGGGCGAGTACGAGATACGAGCGCTGCCCTGTTGGCAAATACCAAGCTGAAGACGGCTGATTTTGATGGCCGTAATTGGGCCGTTACGCTGGAATCTGCTAACGGTCAAACGCAAACAGGCAGCTATGACTTTATCGTAGATGCTAGTGGTCGTCACAGCTGGTTAGCGCGCAGGCTGGGCATTGAAAGGATGATCGAAAACAGGCAACTGGCATTGGTCACCTGGCTGCAAATGGCTAAGCCGGTAGATGAGGCGTCGAGCCTAATCGAAACAACGAAGGCTGGCTGGTGGTATTCAGCTAATATTCCAGGGAATCGGATGGCTACAACCTTCCTATGTAAACCGGATAAGGCACAACGTGATTTTTGGCAATCTGCCGAAGGTTGGCAAGCGTTACTGGCTACTGCGCCACATACTGAACAGCGGATTAAAGACGGAGACGGCACATGGCTTGTGCCCGCCACCTTTGTTGCAGCCGACAGCGGGATCCTATCTCAAACCTGTGGCCCCGGCTGGATTGCTGTGGGGGATGCTGCGATGACCTATGATCCAATCGCTTCCCACGGGCTAATGATGGCGATGGTTAGTGCCAGGGAGGCGGCAATGTCTATTCAGGCTTGCTGCCAGGGCGATGCCAGCGCATTTGAAAGGTATGACGAAGTAATGAGTGAAGCCTATTATGCATATGTGAAGGAACGACAGAAGTTTTTTTACTAATATTTGGTTGGAGCGACGGTGTCGCGATGGTTGGAGGAAATGGACCATTGCGACGCAGTCGCTCAAACCAGACATCTATATTTTAAGATAGCAGAGTCTAGCATGCAACTAATACTGTAGTAGTACGTCCTTGTTTATAACCAGCTCACCAATAGTGCATACTGGTGGTTAATACGAGACTATGACTGAAAGAACTACACCCAGAATTCCGGCCTTCATCTTCCTAATCATTCTTAGTATAATGAGCTTAGGGCTGCAGGGACAGGATAAACTATCGGCCGCTGACTGGCAGGCCGATTTACAGTTTTTACAGGAGACTGTCCATAAAGACTATTCCTTCTTGTTTAAGAAAACCACCGCTGAAGCTTTCGACGAAAAAGTTGCAACGCTGAAAGCCAGCATTCCGACAATGGAACAGCATGAAATCATTGCCGGCTTTGTACGCATTGTTTCCTCTTTTGAGTATGGACATACTTCCATGCGATTAGGGGCAGGAGAGATGGCTTTTCAGAAACTTCCCGTCAATCTTTATCATTTTAGCGACGGGGTTTATGTGGATGGAGTCCATAAAGACCAGGTGGAAGCACTTGGAGCAAAGGTCTTGCAAATCTCAGGTATGCCGATTGAGGAGGCGCTCAAAGCCATCCGGCCGATTGTACCTGCGGAGAACGACCAATTTTTCAAGGGGTATGGCTTACAGACTTTGATGTACCCCGAAGTATTGCATGCTCAAGGGGTGACCAAGACGCTTCTGAAAGAAGTACCACTTACTTTACAGAAAAATGGGAAAACATTTGAGATGAAATTCTCTGTAGAAGGGCTGGGAGCTCCTCCTACAGATTATGGGTTTTCCCGCGAGGAGGGAGACTGGCGCTCTTCCCGGAATCAGGAGGCAACGCCTTACTACCTGAAGGAGATTGATAAGCATTATTACTTTGAATATTTACCAGAGGCTAAAACTGTATACGTTCGCTACAGCCAGGTAATGCCGGACCCAAGCGAGAATATTGCTGATTTCTACGAACGCGTTTTTGCTTTTGTGGAAGAGAACGATGTTGAAAAACTGGTACTGGACGTGCGCCTGAATGGAGGAGGTAATAACTTCAACAATAAGACACTGGTGACCAAGGTGATCAAGTCAGAAAAGATTAACGAGATCGGTAAATTTTACGTGATCATTGGACGGAGGACTTTCTCTGCCTGCCAGAACCTCATCAATGAATTTGATAACTATACCAACGTTATTTTTATAGGAGAGCCCTCAGGTGAGAATGTGAACTTCTATGGAGACAACCGCAGGGTGGAACTACCAAATAGTAAAATTCCTGTTCGACTTTCGTGGGCTTGGTGGCAAGACAAGCCACAATGGCAGAATGCTGATTGGACTACGCCTCAATTGGTCGTAGAACTAAGCTCTGGTCAATATCAAAACAATGAAGACCCTGTTTTAGAAGCAGCCCTTAACTTCAATCCTGAAGGGTTTATTCTGGATCCAATGGATCACCTGACCAATTTATTCATGGCGCGGAAAATGGGAGAATTACGCAGCGAAGCAGAACGAATTGTATCTGATCCTAATTATCGTTTCTTTGACTTCGAAGGAGAGTTTACCAGGGTTGGAGATATGTTACTAAACAGCAATCAGTTAATGGGGGCACAATTCGTTTCCAAAATGCTAATGGATTTCTTCCCTGAGTCTGCGGTAGGGTATGACCATATGGCTCAGGCGATGTTGAAATCAAATAAGCTTGATAAAGTAAAAGCATTGAGTGAAAAAGCTATCGAGTTGGACCCGGACGGAGAGATTGGTGCCAGGGCACGGCTGCGATTGAATGGGCTTAAGGATTAAGCGTAGTTCGAGCGTTTACAAACATTCCATTAATTTCCGGAGTGCATCCACCTGATAGATCTCATACTGCTCGAAGCCACCGGACCAGAATACCCGGACGTAGTCCAGCGCCTGGTTCCGAAGCTCCGCGGCTGCGCCGCGCGGCAGCCGGTAGGTAACGTTGTAGTTGACTTCCCTACGGACATGATCAATAATGCCAACGGTCTCCCGGTTAGCCTGCAGGGAGATGTGCCGTCCGTTGAGTAGGTGAAGGCTTAAACTGGAGTTCTCGGCCAAAAAACCGTAGGCAGTAATGACGTTGGGATTGGCAAAGGTGAACCGTACGTGCAGGAAGCGGTCTCCACGATTGTCACGGCTGGTCCAGGCGGTACTGCGCAGGTATTCCTTACCGTCCAGAAAAGGGCGAAGGTTCTCGTCGGTGTGGGTGAAAAACAAGGAAGGATAGCTGCTGGGGGTGGGCCCATTGAGGGTGGTGGGGGCAAGGCCACTGGTACATGGCGGCGCTTCCGGAACGGGGAAGCGGCCAACGGAAGGTCCGTAGCCGGAAAATGCGGGTTCAGCCGGCACCAGCATTTTGAGGTCGCGTTCGGTTCGGTTGGCGGGTTTGTCGACCGTAGGGCCGGCCCGCTCTTTGCGGCGGGCTTCGTTGTAGGCATCAACGTAGCGGCCCTCGCTAACGATGATGTTGGCCGCCGCCGCTCGCTTTTCTGCTGCGGTACGTTCGTTAAGGGCCGAGGTTTCTACCTGCCGGGTAAGTTGAAGGCGGCGTTGCAAGGCTGCGCTCTCGTCGTTCCGGCCAGCGGTACGGGCCGCGTTTAAGTCGCGCTCCAGTGCCACCCGGTTGTTGGTGGCGGCCGTGGCCCGGGTACGGGCCAGTGCTTCGGCTTCCCGCGCCAACTGAAGCTTGCGTTCCGCAATACGGCGCAAATCCGCGAGTGTAGGGTCTACACCACCACTGAGGGGTTCGATGGTAACTTTGACCACCGGGTAGGCAGCTCCGGCAGAGTCTTTTTGCTGTGCGTCGATCAGCGTCAGGTCATTGAAGTAACGGGCAGAACCATCGGCATACACAATGATCTTCTCCCCAGAGGCATTGGTCCGTAGCTCTTGTCCCCACCCTTGCACCTGCGGCCCCGCCCAAAAGAAAGCGGAAAGGAGGAAAAGAAGAAATGGTCTTGTGACTTGCATGGGGTAAAGGTAGGAATCAGGATTCAGGGATCAGGATTTAGTATTCAGGGATCAGTGTTCAGGAATCAGGATTTAGTATTCAGGAATCAGTGTTCAGGGATCAGGAATTAGTATTCAGGGATCAGTGTTCAGGGAATCGGCATTTAAAGGGCAGTATTTAGTTTCAGTGTTCAGAGCAGCATCTGATCCCTGATTTCTGAACGCTGCCTTCTGAAACCTGAACCCTAAATCCTGAAACCTAAATCCTGATCCCTGATTCCTGAAACCTGATTCCTGAATACTAAATCCTGCACCCTACCTTTGCTCCGTGCTTCCGCTATTCAACATCGGCTTTCTCCAGGTAGACATCTGGGACTTCTTCGACATTCTGATTGTTGGGGTCATGTTGTATCAGCTTTATCGGCTGCTGAAGGGAAGCATTGCCCTCAATATTTTTGTGGGCATGATGCTGTTATTTCTCAGCTACCAGGCCTTCAAAGCACTGGGGATGGACCTGCTGAGTAGCATCCTGTACCAGTTTATTAATATTGGATTTGTTAGTCTTATCATCATCTTCCAACCGGAAGTGAGACGTTTTTTGCTCCTGCTGGGCAATTCTACCCTCAAACAACGCGACTCAGTTTGGAACCGGTTACTGGGCCGGGAGGCCCAAGCAGAAGCGGCACCCGAAACGGAAGACATCCGCCGCGCCTTTTTGCGGATGGCCGGCAACCGGACCGGTGCCCTAGTCGTCATCACTAAAGACGCTGACCCCGACACGATCATCACCGGTGGTACCAGTCTGAATGCCGACATCAGTTATGGCCTGCTGGTCAGTATTTTTCATAAGGAAAGCCCCCTGCACGACGGTGCCGTTGTGGTGCAAAACCGCCGCCTTCGCCGGGCTAGTGCCATTTTGCCGGTTTCTGAAAACTCTAATTTACCCAAAAGCGTTGGGCTGCGCCACCGCGCAGCGGTCGGGGTTTCTGAAAAGATTGATGTGGCCTGCTTCATTGTTTCTGAAGAAACGGGAAAAATTTCCTTTGCGATTAATGGAGAGTTGGAACGGGGGCTGTCGGAGGCGCGGCTGCGGGAATTGTTGCTGGAGCATTTGTAAGGATGGCCTCTAACCAAGGACGCACAGTTCCCTACCTTTACATCGTGCTAAAACGCTTCCTACAAGTCTGCCTGTCCGTCTTAGTGACCGTAAGCCTACTCCCCGCCCAGCCCCTGCGTATCGAGTACTTCACCGTCAACGATGGCCTCTCCACCCGGGAAATCAACGACCTCCACATCGGAGCCGACGGTTTTTTGTGGGTATCCACCATGGACGGCCTCAACCGTTTCGATGGTCAACGCTTCAGGAGATTTGGAGAGGGGACGGCCGATGAAGGGCCGGGCCTGAGCCGGGGAGCGGTGGCCGGAGTGGCCGCCGACAACGAGGGGGAGTTTGTGGTTACTTTTCACGATTTCTTTGGCTATTTTGACCGCTTTGACCCCCGAACTTTCAGCGTCGAACAGGTGCGTCTGGCACCAAGTACCGGTGTGCTGGGCTACCCCCGGGCCATTACTACAGACACCCTCGGACGAACCTTTGTAGTAACCATCGGCGTCAAAGGCACTTTCCTCTATGAGTACACCCCCAACGAGACGGAAGAAAGCAAGACGTTTACGCCCATCTACCACGATTCAACCGATGCCTGGACGACCCTCACGCCTCGGGTAGAACTGCTGGCGCACACCAGCGGCCAGTTCCTGCTGTATGACGAGGAGCATGGTTTTCGCCACCTCAGTGCTACCGGTAAACTATTGAGTCAGCCCTTCAAGGGGAGAACTAGCGTACGGCGGTTTTATACTTTTGCGGAAGCCGCTGATGGACGCATTTACCTTAGCTTTAGGGGAGGAATTCCGCTGTTCACCTGGCGGCCGGAGGCTGGCTATGATCCCCGGCCGGTAGACGTTGATAACTCCGGTCTCCGGTATCCAACCTTCTATAGGGACCAAAAGGGGCAACTACTTCTGCCCGCAACGGAAGACATTCTGGGACAGCAATTTCCCGATGAATACGGCCTGGTTGATACGGCCGGAAATTTTACGGTGCTGGAGGCTCGGCTGCCCAAGCAGCGAAAGATATCGGCGGTGGCTGCGGTAGACTTCCGCGAAACCGTTTACCTGGGGCTGCGGGAAGGACTGGGGGTGGTCGAACGCTACGTTAACCCGGTAGAGACCTTTTTGGAACTAAGCGAAGGCGGCGACATTTTTCCAAATCAAATACCAGGGATTTGTGAAGACGGTACCGGAAAGGTATACTTCATGGAAGAGGATGGAGCCATCTATTGTCGGACGCCAGGGAAGCCTGGCCTCGATACGCTGGTACTAAAACTGGCGGAGGATTCTACCCGGACATTGGCCTTCCGGGCCGGAGCGGCGTTGATCTATGACGAGACAACCAACGCGCTGTGGGGTGGCGCGCAACCAGTTAACCTGGCCAAAGGGGGGCTGTTGTTTCGCTATGACCTCAAGCACCAAACCACGAAGGTTTACCGTTTGGATTACGCGCCCAGGGCAATGGCTTTTGGGCCCGAAGGTGCTTTGTATCTGGGGGTGTCGGACCCCAGGGAAATTGGACTGTTGTTACGCTTTGACCGACGACGGGAGGCCTGCGTACCCGTATGGAAAGATGAGGCGCAAACGGAAAAAATAGGTGGCTTTCGGATCAATTGCCTGCAGGCGGTGGCCAAAGGCCAGCTCTTGATCGGTGCTGGTAGCCAGGGGTTGGTGGGGTATGATCCCACCACGGGGGAATTAGAACAATACGCACTAAATAAGGACCTTGAAGGCAAAGCGCAGGAAGAGGGCGCGGCCGCAGGTGCAAGGGAAGATTTTGGGGCCATCTTCTCCATCCTGGAAACTTCGCCGGGAGACTGGTGGCTGGGAACCGACGGCGGACTGTTCCACCTCCTTGATGAGGGCGCTGACCACGAACGCTTCGGCCGCAGGGAAGGGCTGAGCAGCAACTTCGTTTACGGAATGGTACCTGACTCTATGAATGGTTTTTGGCTGTCGACCCAAAACGGCCTTGTTCACCTTCCGGCTGATCGACAAACAGGTTCCGTCAGGCGATACTACCGGGAGGATGGATTGAGCAACGATGAATTCTTGCCCGGAAGCGCTCATCGGGGCCAGGATGGCCGTTATTATTTCGGCGGCATTAACGGCATTACCTCCTTTCGGGAATCGGACCTGTCCTCAAGTGATGCCGGGGCAGAAGTGATGCTGACCGAGCTGATTGTCTACGGGCGCAACAGTGAGCGCCGGGTCTCTCAGGAGATCCGGAACCAACGCCAGGTAACGGTCTTCGCCCGCGAAAAGTCGGTGGCCATTTCCTTCGCCCTCCCCGCCGGGAAACTGCCGAGCAGTAGCCAGTTTCGGTACCGACTCGATGGTTTTAACGATGATTGGGTCCCCCTGGTGAACGAGCGAACCATCCGATTCAATAACCTCCCATCCGGAGAATACCTGCTCCGTGTCCAGGGGGCCGGAGCCAATGGTAACTACGGAGAACATGAGCTACAATTGACGATCAACGTCCGGCAGTACGTGGTGGAAAAACTCTGGTTTCAGATCATGATCATCGCAGCATTTGCCGGACTGATCTTCTTTATTCTTCAGGGGAGGTTGCAGGAACGACTGCGCAATGAGCAGCTGCGGACACAGCTCAGTGCGGACATCCACGACGAAGTTTCAGGTCTGTTAGCCGGCATAACCCTGCAGGCCGAGCTGCTGAAAAACAAGACGGATGACGAGAAACTGCAGGCCCGCCTGCATACGGTTGGAGAAGCTGGCCGCAGCGCGATGTCCAAAATGTCGGACGTAATCTGGAGCATCGATTCCCGACGAGACACCATCGGAAACCTGCTGCAACGGATGCAGGAGCACGCCGATGAGGTCTTGCTACCGCTGGACATTCGCTACGATTTCAAAGCCTCCGGCTTTGATAAGAAGAGTGAATTAGCTGGAAACATCCGGCAGGATGTTTACTTCATCTATAAAGAAGCGATCAACAATATTGCCCGCCACAGTAATGCCACTCGCGTAGATATTGAGCTGGAACAGTTTGCGCAGCAATTTGAACTTTTCATCCGAGACAATGGTCGGCCGTCAAAAAAATCTGCTCCTCAAAACGGTCGTCGCACCAGCGTCCGCGCCCAAAAAACCGGGCAAGGAAAAGACAATATGCGGATGCGTGCCGCCCGGCTGAAAGGGGAAATAACGATTGACGAACGGGTAGGGTACACCCTCGTTTTTCGGATGCGACGATTAGGGTAATTAATTTAATTCTTCCTGATCGCTCGTTTGCGCAAAAGGTCCAGTTCATTGGCTGAAAACACCTGAGCCTCATAGAGGGCCAGGTATTCTTGAGACAAGGTATTTCCAAAAATTAAGACATCGTCCGTGTTAATGGTAACGATTACCCCATGATCGGCCAAGACACGTATTGGATGCGTTTTCATGTTGGGAACTGCCCCGAGCTTTACGTTACTGGTTGGGCAAATGTTGAGCGGAATTCGCTGCCGGGCCAACCAGGCCATTACCTCAGACGATTGAGCTGCCCCAATGCCATGTTGTACTTCGTCCAGCTCCAACTCCTCAACCGTTTGGCGTACTGCTTCCGCAGTACTGAATTCACCAATGTGCGCTTTAAGCCGGAGGCCTGCTGCCTGTGCTCTGCGAAAGATGGGCCGATACTTTGAGGGAGAATCACCCACCTCGTTGCCATACAGGTCGATGGATTGAAAATAACCGATAGCAATGTTAAAAGCGGCTATCTCCTCCAACCCCTTGATGTCTTCCGTTCTACCCAAGCCCAATTCCGGGCGGAAGTCAAGGTTTGGATGGTGTTTATTTAAGGACTCGGAGAGGAAGGTGATCATCTCTTGATAATCATCACCAAAGTGATAGCTAAACCCATCATCCATGCTAGGCTCCAGTTGGCTCTGGCAGTTGGGGAGGAGAAGTAACAAGAACAGTGCGGAGAAAATGTGTTTCATCGGGTTACTGTTTTGGCGGTGATTTTAAATTATTTGCTGACCAGTCTTTCAAATTTTCCGATCCACTTCCAATTGTAAGATTCTACGTTTTTGAGGTATATCGCTACCGTATCATCTGCTAAATATCGGGTGTATGCGGTTTGCACGCCAGGCCAACCTCCCCAATGCCAGACTTTATTTTTGCCAAGGTAGATGCCGAATCCATATTCTCCTTTCTCATTCGTACTGAAAACAGGGGCTTCGTAAGCCTGTTTCAAAGTCGCTTCGGTAACGAACAGATGATCTTTCAGCCCTTTGGTCCACTTCAATAAGTCATAGGGCGTAGAGACGATAGAACCATCACCTTCCAATCCGCTTGCGGAAATCACGTAACTGGTCGCTGCATTCATTTCGGCCTTTACCGGTTGGCCATTAACCTGAACGTAGGGATATGCATAGTTAGGCAATTCTTCCCCCTGCGTAAATCTACTGGTGTAGGAACGGGTAGACGTCATCCCAGCTGGGTCAAAAATCCGAGTTTTCAGAAAATCCTCGAAATCTTCTCCGCTGACTTTTTCGATAATGGAGGCCAGGAAGACGTAATTCACGTTGGCGTAGGAAAATTTGGTGAAGGGGGTAAACTCCAGCGGAGGCTTTTCGGAGACGTAAAAGTCTAAGATGTCTTGGTTGACGGGAATTTTACCACTAGGCAATTGGTCTGAAAATTTTAGGTAATCCGGAATGCCGGACGCCATATTGAGTAGATGCCTGATGGTTATTTGTGGGTAGGGGAAATCGGTAAGATGAGAACTGACCGGGTCATCGAAATCCAATTCTTTTTGCTCGGCCAGGATCATAATGCCCATAGCGGTAAACTGTTTGCCCATGGAGGCCAGTTCAAAAATGGTGTTACCGGTTATTTTACGTTTGTTTTCGTGGTCAGCGTAGCCAACGTAGCGTTCATAAAGTATGTCGTCGCCCTTTGCCACCAGGACACTGCCGTTGAAATCGCCACTTGCTGCCAGGTCAGTGAAGAGTCGGTCGAGTTTTTGTTGTTTGACTTGTGCAGTAGCGGTGGTGCTGAAGAGTGCACAGAAAAATAGAAGGAGAAGGAAGCGTTGCATCACGATTTGGTTTTAGTGATTAATCGATGATGCAAATTTGGAGCCTAATGAGATGTCACCGGTCTCAGATCACGTTTTGGCCAGTCTTAAAGCGTGTATTGGGACGCTTTAGCCGTTGAATTCCCCAGGCGGAACCCCGGTAAACTGTTTGAAAACCCGGTGGAACGTGGCTTTTGAATTGAAACCGGATTCAAGGGCGATGCCAAGAATGGAGTAAAGTTCGAGGTCTTCCGTTTGTAAACGCTGCTTCACTTCCTCTACGCGGTGTCGGTTAACAAAGTCGATGAAAGAACAATCCAGACCATGATTGAGGTGCTCAGATACCGTGCGGGGAGGAACTTTCAGTTTGGCGGCAAAGGTCTTCAGGTTCAGCCTGGGGTCAAGGTAAAATTTCTCAGTGGCCATCGCCTGGGTAATTTGTTGGAGCAATGCCTCGTCTATGGAGGGGGTGGTGCCCGGGCTGGAAGATTCTGTTACTGCCAAGGGTTCAATATTGGATTGGAACAGACTCCCCACTGCCAGGATAATGATGAGCAGCATCAGTAAAAAAGCGGCAAAATTGTAGCCGTAGTAAATGCCGAAAAACTCCCTGAGGATGATCTCCAGAAACCAGTGGCAACTACCAATCAGGATCGTTAGCAAGACAATCTTCAGCCAGTTCAGATTGATTTGCGAGACCTCCGATTCGTTTTCCCGGAGCCACCGTTGGTATTGCCGCAACAGCCGGGCGGCCAGCACAAGGTAGATGGAAAGGGACAGGAAGGTCCCGATGAATTCGATGCGTTGGGTGATGGGGTAGTGCACCTCCAACCAGAAAGAACGGCGAAAAGCATAGTCCTGAAACGTCAGAAACCAGTAAAGCCCACCTTGTACCACCGCCGGGATAAAGTGCAGCAGGTGTTTTCTGGTAAATATGGCGGAACGATCAACCAGATGGCGAACGAAAAAGTAAACCAATGGCCCCGCCGCAAAGGAATAAAAAATAGGTTTGAAATAAAGATTAGGATCTTGTTGGTACAAACCACCGATGGCAAAAAAGAAGCCCGTAAGCCAGAGAGAGGTAACGAGTAGCAGTAGGGCCAAAAACCGGTTAGCGGGCTGGTTGTCACGTTTCCAGAAGGCGACGACTGCCGTAAAGAGGCCAATAAAAATGGCCGCGGCAAAGAAGATGACCGGGTAGCTGAGTTCTAACTGCATACGGAATAGGGTAGCAGGATGAAAGGTAAGAAATGCCAGGTAAAAGAGCATCGTCCTCCTTGCTTGACACCTTACCTTGCACCCTGCGTTCCCGCCAAATAGATGGCTCTTTGGGCGCGGCCGCAGGTGCAGAAATGGGTTGGAAGAGCAAGGACGGGCGGCTGTCTTTCCTACAGTGTACTAGTAATTCAGGAGCCGTCGGATGTAGGGTGTTCAGTATTTTGCAACGAGACGGGTGGGCCTAAATTAACCAGCCGTCTGCCGAATTCTTTTGGCCTGGCGCAGCCGGACAAAAGTTCGTCTGCCGGCTTTGGCTACTCTAACAATTCCCGGTGAAATACTGAATACCCTACGTCGGACGGAGTTTTTATCGACTGCATCAGGTAAAAACGATCCGTCAGACGGCACATAATGGCCTGGGTGGTCGTCCGACCAATTCTTTTAGCCTGACGTAGCCGGATAAAAGTTGGCCTGACGACTAAGGCCTTTTCAATTCGTTCTACCAACCTAAGCAGCAAAAAGCACCGAAATTTATTCTAGATTTGTTTACTTTGCGCTCGAAAAAGCCATCTTTTGTATAAAAAGTGGCGTACCAATAGCACCAATAGCACCAACATGGCCAAACTACGCAGAAACCACACCGGCGCCGATTCGGCTTCCTCCGGAAGCATGATCACTAAAGTCGGCATCTTCGGTGCCCTTGCCGCAGCGCTCGTTTGGGCTTTCTCCAATTTCACCGGGGGAGGGGAGGCGGAGCCTCCCGCTGATCGCGTCGACTACGCCGCCGAAGACTTTTACCTGCCCACCGGCACCCGTGGCGAACGAGTAGACTACCAGGGCTTCTCCCTGAGTTACGACGAAGATTGGGAACAGGCAGAATGGGTGGCCTACATTCTGGAACGTAAAAACCTGCAACAGGAATGGACCGACCGACCGCGTAATTTCCGCTCCGACCCCAACGTCAGTACCGGCTCTGCTTCCGACAACGACTACCGAGGCAGCGGCTACGACCGGGGTCACCTCGCACCCTTTGCCGATTTTGCCTGGAACGCCGCCCAGGCGAAGGAAACGTTCTACCTGTCCAACATCAGCCCGCAGGCTCGACAATTCAACCAGGGAGTCTGGCGGGAACTGGAAGAGCTTACCCGAGACTGGGCCAATCGCTTCCAACGCCTCTACGTCGTTACCGGCCCCGTAATGACCGAAGATCCTAAGGGGACCATCGGCCGCGAAACCCGTGTGGCCATCCCCGCCGCCTACTTCAAGGTATTGCTTGACCTCGACGACCCCGAGCGCAAAGGGATCGGCTTCATTATTCCCAACGAAATCAGCTTTGATCCGCTACCGGAATACGCGATGAGCATTGACGAAGTGGAGGCCGCCACCGGCATAAATTTTTTCCCCGAACTGATGCCCAAAGACGAAGAAAAGCAGCTGGAGGCTGTGGGTAATCCGGACCTTTGGCCGTTTAGTAAGAAGAAGTTTGATAAACGGGTTAACAGCTGGAATAAGGTGCAGTAGGGGCCTTCGACTGTTGGGGAGTCGCTTAGCTCCTGTTGTGAGGCGCTGCGCGCTGTTGGGGAGCCTATGGCTGTTGGGGAGCCTTCGGCTGTTGGGGAGTCGCTTTGCTCCTGTTGTGAGGCGCTGCGCGCTGTTGGAGAAGTCTTTGGTTGTTGTTTCTTGGACATAAGGCAATGTCGCGTAGCGCCTCCCCAACGGAGGGTGTTCAATAATCTGTGTCTGCCAAAATTCAGACATTTAACCATGGCAAAGAAAAAAGATACATCATCGGATAAGGTTTTTGCGGACTTCGAATCGGACATTCTCGCTGGCATCATGGCTGGCAAGCCTTTGGGCGGTACGGAAGGAGTACTGACGAATCTAATAAAGCACGTTGTCGAAAAGTCGATGAACGCCGAGTTAGGGGAGCACCTAAGAGCGGAAGCGAAGCAGCTTGATGCTAAGGCCAATAAACGAAATGGTAAAGCGCGCAAGCAGATAAATACAGATTTTGGGCCCACAGAAATCGAGCCTTCTCGTGATCGAACGGGGACTTATGAGTCGGCCATAGTTGGTAAGTGGCAACACGATCTGGCGCCAAATATGAGTAAGCAAATCCTATCGCTCTACGCTCGGGGTAACTCCTATCAAGATATAAGCCGTCATATAAACGAGCTGTTTGGCCATGTGCTGTCCAAGGCCTCAATCAGCGCGGTTGTGGGCAGCGTTTGGGAGGATGTCCAGGCTTGGCAACAAAGGTTATTGAAGACTTGCTATGTGGCTATTTTCATGGACGCGATACACTTCAGTGTTCGTTTGGAAGGTAAGTCGGTCAAGGTAGCGACTTACCTATTCTACGGTGTTGATCCTGAAGGCAACCGTGACATTTTAAGTATGTACACGGGGCGAGGAGCAGAGAGTACGTCTCAGTGGTCCGTTCATCTTCAGGAACTTAAGGAGCGTGGTGTAGAGGACGTTAAAGTCTTCGTCGCTGACGGTCTGACGGGGTTGGTTGATGCGGTTGGGACTTACTTTCCAGCAAGTCGTTTTCAACGCTGTATCGTTCATAAGATCCGTAATTCTGTCGTTGGTGTAGATTTCAAGGATCGACGGAAAGTATGCCAGGATCTGCGCAAGATTTATACCGCTTCGGACGAAGAGGGAGCGGCGGAGGCTTTGACCGCTTTCGGTGACAAGTGGACTAAGTACGCTCACGTGATCCGCTTATGGGAGAAAGACTGGACGGAGCTGATGGTGTTCATGACCTTTGGCCCGGAGATGCGACGGCTAATCTACACGACTAATGCACTGGAGAACGTCAATCGTCATTTGCGCAAAGCAACGAAGAGCAAGGGGAGTTGGCCAACGACCAAGGCGCTCATGATCCAAGCCTATTTGACCCTACAGGCAACGAAGTCAGCCTGGGCTAAGAAGGTGCGCAACTGGGCGGCCGTACAGCGTGAGCTGATGGAGGAATACGGAGAAGAATACACCAAGTACCTAGAACGCTGCGCGCCCTGCTGGCTGTAAAGCTTCGCTTTACTATTAATTATATATCTAACCTAGACACAAGTTATTGAACACTCCCTGTGGCCTCACAACGCGCAGCCCCCAACACGAGCGAAGCGAGCTCCTTAATGCGGTAGCCCCAACGGCCGAAGGCCTTCCCAACGCGCAGCCCCCAACGTCCGCAGGCCCCCCCCAACGCGAAGCCCCCAACGTCCGCAGGCCCCCCAACGCGCAGCCCCAACGGCCGCAGGCCCCCCCCCAACGCGCAGCCCCCAACGGCCGCAGGCCTCCCAACAACTCTTGTCTTAACAAAATAAATTTCCGTCTCCTTGGGGGGAGGGCACTTTTTTGGTGTCTGATGGGTGTAAGCACAAGCGGAAGAAGGGAAAAGTTACCCATTCGCCAAACCCATTTTTAAACTATCAATAAACATTTACGTCATGAATCTCGCTGCAAAAATCACGTTATTATCCCAATTTGATCTCTTTGACGCGCTCACCGAAACGGAGCGTAACCAGCTAGCCGAGGCGATGGAATTTCGTAAGAAGCCCCGGTACTCCGTGATTTACCAGCCCGGTGAAACCAGCGAGCATATTTTCCTCCTCAGCAAAGGAGCCGTTAAGATCAGTACCCACAGCAGCGAAGGCAAAGAAGTGATCAAGCAGTTGATTCACCCGGAGGCTATTTTTGGCGAACTGGCCTTAGTGGGAGAGCCTAAGCGAACGGAAACGGCCCAATCTTTAAAGGAGGAAGTGCAGTATTACACCATCCGCACGGTCGATTTTCAGCGCATCCTTGCTAATAACCCCAAGCTGAGCCAGCAGGTACTTTTCCTCTTCGGTCAGCGGATGATGGCAGCGGAGAATAAGCTGGAAAACCTGATCTTTAAAGATGCGCGCAGCCGCATCGTCAACTTCCTCCACGAGGTGGTTGCTAAGCGCGGTCGTCAGGTAGGCTACGAAATGCTGCTGAAGCACAGCCTGACCCACCAGGATATTGCCAACATTACCTGTACCAGCCGCCAGACGGTGACACTGGTGCTCAACGAACTCCGCAAGGAAAACCTGATTTACTTCAACCGTGGCCGTATTTTGGTCCGCGACATGGAAACCCTGCGCGCCAGCGCAGCCTAAGGGCATAGATGTTTAGAATTTGTTGAATTGTTTCTCAGGATATCTATTGCTAAACTAAAAGCTCCTCCGTCTTTTCGGAGGAGATCTAAAGTATGAATGGATGTTTGGAATAACCCTTCTGGTCGGATGACCGGGAGGGTTTTCCTTTTAATGATGCCTCATAACGCTAATCTCTGTTGCCAAAATCCTAAAATCTTCATCCTCCGGCCACGCTTTTTATGCCAGTGGCGTTTAGTTAATACTTTGAGTGTCTAACTTCGCCTTCCTATGCATCTTCGCCACCTTTCCTTTTTGCCTTTTTTCCTCTTATTTGCCACCTTGCTAACGGGGTGCTATACTCTCAGCGGCATCTCCATCCCGGAGGGCGTTGAAAGAGCGTACGTTCCCTTGTTTACGGACAATGCGCTGAGTGCGCCACCTACTTTGTACATCGATATGTCGGAGAGCCTGCGCGACAAAATTCGGGATGAGGCCCGCCTTGTGATCACCGACGACAACCCCGACATCGAAATGAAGGGAACGCTGGTAGATTTTCGGGTATCCGCCGAGGGTGCCAGCCCGGGCAACGAAACGGCTGCCTTCGCTAAGCTTAACCGACTGACCATCGTGGTGGCCATCGAATATAAGAACCTGCTTGACCCGGAGGACGAAGGCTGGAAACAGAATTTCTCCAATTTCTTCGATTTTCCGGCGACCCAGACCCTGGCCTCGGTGCAGGACGAAGCCATTGAGGAAATCCTCGATCAAATTAACGAGAGCATCTTTAATAAGGCGTTTGCGGAGGACTGGTAGGGGTGTCGATAGTCAGATAGTCAGGGAGTCATGTAGGGACAATGTGACTAGGACTGTTTGACGCTCTGACTCCCTGACTCCTTGACTATTTAGCGCGGCCGCAGGTGCAAAACAGGTTTTTTAAGCGCAAAATCCTGCCAGGTAAAGTTTTTTTCGCTTTGCAATGGATTGTAGTTAGTGCGCAATGGATTGCGATGTTTTCCAGCACTTAAATTAGCCGGACACTAGCTTTCGAACATGCATTTACTACAACAAATTACCCTGGGCATCCTTTGCCTCAGCCTCACGTACTGTGCTCCTTCAACCTCCGATGCACCTGCGTCCGCGCCTGATCCTGCACCAGCTCCGGCACTTAAAACGGCCTACGCAGAAGACTTTCTGGTCGGTGCTGCCATCGCCCCCAAACACATTGATACCATCGGGATGCGGGGCAAGAACCTGTTGATGCGGGAATACAATACCATTACGCCGGAGAACATCATGAAGTGGGAGGTGATTAACCCCCAGCCGGAGGTGTTTGACTGGACGGAGCCGGACAATTTCGTCCAATTCGGAGAAGATAACGACATGTTCATTGTCGGACATGCCCTGGTTTGGCACAGCCAGCTGTCGGACTACGTGCAGGAAATCACCGATCCGGCAGAGATGCGTGCCGCCATGAAGGCGCACATTGATGCCGTGGCCGGTCGGTATAAAGGGCGGATCAACGCCTGGGACGTCGTCAATGAAGCCCTTAACGAGGACGGTACCATGCGTGAATCCGTCTTCTTCAAGGTCCTTGGCGAAGACTTTATGACGGAGGCCTTCAAGATGGCCGCCGCTGCCGCTGGCCCCGAAACCGAGCTCTACTACAACGACTATAATATGTGGAACGCCGATAAACGCGATGGCGCCATCCGAATGCTCAATCGTATGCGCGCCAACGGCGCGCGCATCGATGGGGTAGGGATGCAGGCCCATTACAGTATCGTTGGCCCCACCATTGATACCATCGAACAGGCCATTGCTGCCTATGCCGCCGCCGGTTATGAGGTGATGATGACGGAGCTGGACGTCACGGTGCTCCCTAATCCCTGGGACCTGGAAGGCGCCGAAATCAGCCAGAATTTTGAGAACAGCCCCTTCATGAATCCGTTCCCCGAATCCCTGCCCGATTCGATGCAAACGGTGCTCGCTGATCGCTACGAGGACCTCTTCGGGCTGTACCTCAAACACGCCGATAAAATCAAGCGCGTCACCTTCTGGGGCGTCAACGACGGCCACAGCTGGCTCAACGGTTGGCCGATCAAAGACCGGACGAATTACCCACTGCTTTTTGACCGGGAGTATGCGCCTAAACCTGCTTACGACCGGGTGATGTCGCTTCGCGAGTAGCACTTTAATATCATATTCTTGTCTTCAAAACGCGCAGCGTTTTTAAAACCCCCTCCCCCGTGGGGAGGTGTTGGGGAGGGGGTTTCGCCAGCCGAACTACTACATAAACGTCTTGTCTTTCACCCATCACACTAAGAGATCATGTCGACCATAAACCACCAACTCTCCATCACCGAAAAGGTAGGCTATGCCCTCGGTGACCTGGCTGCCAACCTCGTCTTCCAGACACTGGTGACCTTCATCGCCTTTTTCTATACCGACGTTTACGGTATAGACGCCGGCTGGGCCGCTTTCATCATCTTCTGGGCGGGCATCCTCGGCGGAGCGGTATTTACCCCCGTCATGGGCGCCATTGCTGACCGTACCCGCACAAAGTGGGGCAAGTTCCGGCCCTGGATACTCTGGACGGCCGTTCCCTTCGGCGCCATCGTAATGGCGACCTTTGCAACGCCTGATTTCGGAACCTCGGGCAAACTCTGGTACGCTGGCGCCACCTACTTACTCCTGGTGATGATTTACTCGGCCAATAACCTGCCGTATTCTGCGCTGAGTGGGGTGCTGACGGGAAGTATGTCGGAGCGCAACAGCCTGAGCAGCTACCGCTTCGTGGCCGTGATGGTGGCCCAGTTCATCATCCAGGTACTGGTGTATCCCATCGTGCTTTGGGCTGGCGGAGGAGATAAGGCCGTGGGGTTTGAAAAGGTGATGATGGTGCTGGCGGTCGTCGGGGTGGTCTGCCTGCTGATTACCTTTCTGACCACGAAAGAACGGGTCATTCCCAAACCTGAACAAGAGTCTTCCGTTGCGAACGACCTGAAGGACCTCTTCGGCAACCGGCCATGGGTGGTCATGCTGGTGCTCACTACCTTGATCTTCGTCACCCTTGCGCTCAAGGGTGGCTCTTATATCTATTACTTTGAGCAATACCTCGACGAAGGGGCAATGCGTTCTTTTATCGATGGCCTGGGGGTAGGAGGCTGGTTTTCGGCCGACTCCTCAGCAGGGTCGGCGACCTTCAGTCTGTACAATGCGACCAGTATCATCTGTCAAATCCTGGGCATCTTTTTCTCCAAGCGACTGGCCGATAAATACGGTAAGCGGAACATCTTCGGCTTGTTCCTTTTCATTTCCACGCTCTTCTTGCT